>NZ_JBHRZV010000018.1:0-22023 GCF_042649745.1 Streptococcus caprae
AACTCGTATTTTCATTGCCATAAACATAAAACGAGAGAAGACAAGTCCTGTCCTCTCTCGGTGTTAAATTGGTCAACCCACTACAGTTGACAAAGAGCCAGAACTCAAAAACGCCTACTTACGAAATTCTTTTAAAAATTAGAAAAATTTCGTAAATAAGCGTTCAATTTCAAATTATGATGAGTGTTACCGTCGGGCAAACCCGACGGCAGACCAGAGCTAGACTAAGAATGGCATAGCCATTCCATCATCATAACACTCAACAAAATTGATGATTTTATACTAATTCGATGATTGCCATTGGGGCAGCATCACCACGACGTGGTTCAGTTTTAAGAATACGAGTGTATCCACCGTTACGTTCAGCGTAGCGTGGCGCAATCTCATCAAAAAGCTTTTGAAGTGCAGTTGTAGATGTGTACTTATCAGTTGCTTCATCATAGTTTTCAGATGCAATTTCATTACGTACATATGCAGCTGCTTGACGACGAGCGTGCAAATCACCACGTTTACCAAGGGTAATCATTTTTTCAACTGTTTTACGGATTTCTTTAGCACGAGCTTCAGTTGTTACGATTGATTCATTGATCAAAAGATCAGTTGTTAAATCACGAAGCATTGCTTTACGTTGGGAGCTTGTGCGTCCAAGTTTACGGTAAGCCATGTGTTCCTCCTACTTTTATTTATCATTTTTTAAACCGAGGCCTAAATCAGCCAATTTTACTTTGACTTCTTCGAGACTCTTACGGCCAAGGTTACGAACTTTCATCATTTCTGGTTCAGTTTTTTCTGTTAAATCGAGCACGGTATTAATGCCTGCACGTTTCAAACAGTTGTATGAACGAACTGAAAGGTCAAGTTCTTCAATGGTTCTATCAAGAATCTTATCATCGGAAGCTTTTTCAGTTTCCTTCATCACGTCGGTAGCTAGTGCCACTTCAGTTAAATCAGTGAAGAGATTCAAATGTTCAATCAAAACACGAGCGGAGAGTCCCAAAGCATCTTCTGGAATAATAGTTCCATTTGTTTCAATTTCAAGGGTCAATTTATCAAAACCATCATTGCTACCAACGCGTGCTGGTTCAACTTGGTAATTAACCTTTTTCACTGGTGTATAGATAGAATCTACAGCCAATGTACCCACAGGTGCATCGTCTTTTTTGTTGGCTTCTGCTGGAATATATCCACGGTTTTTTCCAACAGTCAAGGTAGCTTTCATGCTTGTTCCTTCACCGATAGTAAAAAGATAATGATCTGGGTTTACAATTTCGATATCACTATCCGTCAAAATATCTCCAGCTGTTACTTCTGCTGGGCCTTCAACATCAAGTTCGATAATCTTTTCGTCTTCAACGTAAGATTTTACAGCAAGTCCTTTTAAGTTAAGGATAATTTGCATAACATCTTCACGTACACCTGGGATTGTATCAAATTCGTGAAGTACTCCATCAATCTTGATTGATGTTACTGCAGCACCTTCTAGTGATGACAAAAGTACACGACGAAGTGAATTACCTAGAGTTGTACCATAACCACGTTCAAGCGGTTCGATGACAAATCTGCCGTAATTTTTTGTTTCATCAATTTTTGTTATTCTTGGTTTTTCAAACTCAATCATTTAGTTCTCCCTCTTAAACGAAAAGCTGTGTACGCTTAATTATGATTATACACGGCGACGTTTTGGAGGACGAGCACCATTGTGTGGTACAGGAGTCACATCACGAATTGCAGTTACTTCAAGACCAGCAGCAGCGAGCGCACGAATAGCAGACTCACGACCTGAACCTGGACCTTTTACAGTAACTTCAACTGTTTTAAGACCGTGTTCTTGTGCAGATTTTGCAGCAGCTTCAGCAGCCATCTGAGCAGCAAATGGTGTAGATTTACGAGAACCTTTGAAACCAAGGGCACCAGCTGATGACCAAGCAAGAGCGTTACCATGCACATCAGTAATCATAACAATAGTGTTATTAAATGTAGCGTGAATATGAGCAATACCAGATTCGATATTCTTTTTCACACGACGTTTACGTGTTGGTTTAGCCAATTTCTTTACCTCCTATTTTATTTCTTATTTTTTCTTACCAGCAATCGCTACGGCTTTACCTTTACGAGTGCGAGCATTGTTTTTCGTGTTTTGTCCACGGACAGGAAGTCCACGACGATGACGAATTCCACGATATGATCCGATTTCCATCAAACGTTTGATGTTCAAGTTCACTTCACGACGAAGATCACCTTCAACTTTAATCGCATCAACTTCACGACGGATTGCATCTTCTTGATCAGATGTTAAATCTTTCACGCGGATATCTTCTGAAACACCTGCAGCAGCAAGAATTTTTTTAGATGTCGCAAGTCCGATTCCGTATACGTAAGTCAATGAAATTACTACGCGTTTGTCATTTGGAATATCAACTCCAGCAATACGTGCCATTTTTTCTCCTTTCTATGATTAGCCTTGACGTTGTTTGTGTTTAGGGTTTGTTGGACAAATCACCATAACACGGCCGTTACGACGAATAACTTTACAGTATTCGCAAATTGGTTTAACCGATGGTCTTACCTTCATGTTTTAATCCCTCCAAGTATTTCGACTATTTAAAGCGGTATGTGATGCGTCCACGTGTCAAGTCGTATGGGCTCAATTCTACAGTAACACGGTCTCCAACCAAAATCCGAATGTAGTTCTTACGGATTTTACCAGAAACTGTCGCCAAGATTTGATGACCATTTTCCAATTCAACAGTAAACATCGCATTAGGCATGGTTTCAACAACCTTACCTTCGATTTCAATCACGTCTTCTTTTGCCACGCAAAAGTACCCCCTAAATTTCGATTTGATGTCCTCTGAGCACAGAGGTAACAATTATAAGTCAGACTTGACTATTATATCACTTCAAACATTAGTTTGCAAGCAAGAATCCTTAGGACTTTAGGGATTCAATCGCTTTTTTCAAATCTTCAAAAACAAGCTCAATATCTTGATCGCCTTCAATGTCTTGAACTAAGTTTTTAGCCCGGTAATGATCCAAGATTGGTTGACCTTGGGCGATATTAACTTCTAAGCGACGTGCTACCGATTCCGGTTTGTCATCTTCGCGTTGATAGTAATCATCCTCATTGTAATCACCCGCAGGGGGATTGAAAACCTTATGGAAGGTTTCTCCTGTTTGCTTATGGATGATACGACCACTCAAACGTTCCAAGAGTTTAGATGGATCAATTTCAATGTTGATGACCCCATCTAAATTAATCCCAAGATCTGCTAAGTTTTGATCCAATGCATGGGCCTGTTCAAGAGTACGTGGATAACCATCAAGCAAGAAACCTTTTTCCTTAATGTCATCTTGAGCCAAACGTTCCTTGACAATTCCGTTAGTAACTTCGTCCGGAACCAAGTTCCCACCATCCATGTAGGACTTTGCTAGCAACCCAAGTTCTGTTTCATTAGCAATAGCTGCACGGAACATATCCCCGGTTGAAATATGTGCCAAGCCATAGTTCTCCACTAGTTTTGCAGCTTGTGTACCTTTACCAGCGCCAGGCAATCCCATGATTAAAAGATTCATAGTAGTCTCCTTATTTTGTTTTTAAATAAATTTGCCTAACTGACAAACTTATCAAAAAACAAAATAGAGGGGAATGGTAACATTAGGTTACCAATCCCCGGTAAAACATTAAGTCTTACAGTTTCTATTTTATTTTGCTGTGTTGATAAAACCAACATATTTACGCTTCAGAAGGTATCCTTCCAATTGTTTCATACTTTCAATACCTGTTGAGATTAGGATTAAAAGACTTGTTCCACCAAGAGCAAACTCGCTACTTGATCCAAGAATTGATTGCGCCAAAATTGGCGTTAAAGAAACAAAAGCTAAGAAAACAGAACCAACCGTTGCTAAACGTTTCAGCAACATTGACATAAATTCCTGAGTTTCTCGTCCAGGACGAACACTTGGAATATAAGCTGAACTCTTCTGTAAATTCTCCGCTGTTTTTTCAGGATTTACCTGAACAAAAGTATAGAAGAACGAAAAGAGAACAATCAATACCGCATACACAACCATACCAATTGGTGTCGTATAGTCAAAAGCTGATTGGACTGTCGTTAACCAAGCAGGTGAATTTCCAAGCCAATTTTCAACTAATGGAATAATTGTGCTCGGCAAAGCTGTCAAAGAACTTGCAAAGATAACAGGGATAACTCCGGCCGGATTCACCTTTAACGGTAAATAAGAATTCGTCGGTGCACCTTGTGCTCTTTTTGTATACTGAATAGGTATTTTATACTCAGCTTGTTGGACAAATGTTGTAAAGAAAATGATTGCCAAAACTGCTAAGATGATTAATACAGCATACAAGGCATATTGACCAGCTTGCGACCCCTTAACATTGACAAAGAAATCTTCATAGAAATTTTTAATTGTCGCAGGCAAGGAAGAAATGATACCTGAGAAGATAATCATTGAAACTCCATTACCAAACCCCTTATCAGTAATTTGTTCTCCCAGCCAAGTGACGATAACGCTACCTGCCGTTAGGATACAACCAATTACAAAATAAGTCTGGATATTTGGAGTTTTAACAATCGATACACTTGATAAAGCGTTAAACAGCGATACAATTCCAATAGATTGAAAAAGGGCAATAAACAAAGAAATATAGCGCGTCGCTTGATTTAACTTACGACGACCAACCTCACCTTGTTTGCCCCATTCCACAAAACGTGGAACCAAATCCATTTGTAACAACTGTACAATAATGGAAGCAGTAATGTATGGGCTAACCCCCATAGCAAAGACAGAGAAGTTAGTTAGAGCGTTACCAGAAACCAAACTCAACATGTTTAAGAATGGTAAATCTTTGATCTGCTCTAAATTTTTAGCATTGACACCGGGTACCGTGATATGAGTCCCGATACGGAATACGAAGATAATAAAAATGGTATAAAGAATTTTCTTTCTAACATTTTTAACTTTCAAGGCATCCTTAAGGATTTTAAAGAACATAGAGGGTCACCTCGTTAGATAACTTCTACAGAGCCACCTTTAGCTGTGATTGCTTCTTCAGCAGATTTAGAGAATTTTGCTGCTTTAACAGTCAATTTCTTCGTCAATTCGCCGTTACCAAGGATTTTAACGCCTGATTTTTCAGCTTTAACGATACCAGCTTCAATAAGAACAACTGGTGTTACTTCTGTGCCGTCTTCAAATACGTTCAAAGCATCAAGGTTTACGATAGCATATTCTTTAGCATTGATGTTTGTGAAACCACGTTTTGGTAAACGGCGGAAGAGTGGAGTTTGTCCACCTTCAAATCCTGGACGTACGCCACCACCGCTACGGGCTTTTTGACCTTTTTGTCCACGACCAGAAGTTTTACCATTACCAGATGATGTACCACGACCAACGCGGTTACGAACTTTACGAGAACCTTCAGCAGGTTTCAATTCATGCAATTTCATGTTTAAATTTCTCCTATTTGTATAAATGCTAGCGCCTCTAGCCTGTGTAGGATACGCAGTCTAGAAACTCGCCAATAAAATGGACTAGAAGCCGCTAGAATTTCTCTAGCGACTCAAAGTCTCTTAGTTTACTTCTTCAACAGTAACCAAGTGAGATACAGTGTTAACCATACCCAGGATAGCTGGTGTAGCTTCTGTTACAACCGAAGAGTTCATTTTGCCAAGTCCAAGCGCAACAACTGTTTTACGTTGGTTTGGTTTGCGTCCGATTGGAGACTTAGTCAAAGTAATTTTAATTTGAGCCATGATGTTCTCCTTTCTTATGCCAAGTCAGAAACTGAGATGCCACGGAGGGCAGCTACTTCTTCTGCACGTTTCAATTGTTTCAAACCTTCAACAGTCGCACGAACGATGTTGATTGGTGTGTTTGAACCAAGTGATTTAGATGTTACGTCTGCGATACCTGCCAACTCGATTACCGCACGAACTGAGCCACCTGCGGCAACCCCAGAACCTTCTGCAGCTGGTTTCAACAATACTTTTGCTCCACCAAATTCAGAACGAACTTCGTGAGGAATTGTTGTACCAACCATAGGTACTTCGATCAAGTTTTTCTTAGCATCGTCAACCGCTTTACGGATTGCTTCTGGAACTTCTTGAGCTTTACCAGTACCAAAACCAACACGGCCGTTACGGTCTCCAACAACTACAAGAGCAGCAAAGCGAAGACGACGTCCACCTTTAACAACTTTAGTAACGCGGTTGATCGCAACTACGCGTTCTTCAAGTTCTACTGCATTATCTTTAAATGCCATTATTCAGTATCCTCCTATTAGAATTTCAATCCGTTTTCACGGGCTGATTCAGCCAAAGCCTTAACACGTCCGTGGTAAAGGTATCCACCGCGGTCAAAGACCACTTCAGAGATGCCTTTAGCAGTAGCGCGTTCAGCAACGAGTTTACCAACAACAACGGCTTGTTCAGTTTTAGTTCCTTTAGAAACTTCTTTGTCAAGAGTTGATGCACTTGCGAGCGTTACACCCGCTACGTCATCAATAACTTGAGCGTAGATGCCTGTATTAGAACGGAATACGTTCAAACGTGGGCGTTCTGCAGTTCCAGAGAGTTTTCCGCGTACACGTTTATGACGTTTTTGGCGGATTTTGTTTTTATCTGGTTTTGAAATCACAATTTTCACCTCTTACAATTTTTTGCCCTATGGGCGATTTACTTAAGCATAGCTGAGCGGAAAGAAGATTCTTTTTAACACCAGCCTAATGCTATTATTTACCAGTTTTACCTTCTTTAAGACGAACGTATTCACCAACGTAGCGGATACCTTTACCTTTGTAAGGTTCTGGTGAACGCAAGCTACGAACGAAGGCTGCAGTTTGTCCAACAACTTCTTTGTTGATACCTTCTACAGAGATAGAAGTTGGGTTTGCAACTGTAAATGTGATACCTTCTGGAGCTTCAACTTCATCTTGGTGAGATTTACCAAGTGAAAGAACCAATTTAGTTCCTTGAAGTTGAGCACGGTATCCAACCCCTTTAAGTTCGAGGTCTTTTTTGAATCCTTCAGAAACACCAACAACCATGTTGTTCAAGTTTGCACGAGAAGTTCCGTGGATTGTTTTCATTTCTTTAGAATCGTTTGGACGGTGAAGAGTAACTTCTGTTCCATCAACACGAATTTCAATGTTTGTGTTGAATTCACGAGTCAATTCACCTTTAGGTCCTTTTGCTGTTACCACGCCATTGTTTTGAGAAATCTCAACGCCAGCAGGCAAAGTAATGATTTTGTTACCAATACGTGACATGTTTTATATTCTCCTGTTAAATTGTCAGGCCGCTCTGCGACCAGTTTTCACGGGGCGAACGAAGATACAAAGGGCGTTAAAGAGCCAAAGTGAAAATAGAAAATCTGACAAAGAATGCTTGCATTCTAGGAAGATTTGTCTTTTTCACACAGACTCTAGCCTGTGTTCAATTCGTTCTTTTATGTAAGCTAATCTGAAAAATCAGATTACCAAACGTATGCAATTACTTCCCCACCAACGTTCTTTTGACGAGCTTCTTTGTCAGTCACAAGACCTTCTGATGTTGAAAGAATAGCAATTCCAAGTCCGTTAAGGACACGTGGAATATCGTCGCGTTTTGAGTAAACACGAAGACCTGGCTTAGAAACACGTTTCAAGTTTGTAATAACGCGCTCACCGTTTTGACCGTATTTCAAGAATACGCGGATGATGCCTTGTTTGTCATCTTCAATAACTTCAACGTTTTTCACGAAACCTTCGCGTTTAAGGATTTCAGCAATCCCTTTTTTGATGTTTGATGCAGGCACTTCAAGCACTTCATGTTTCGCAAGGTTTGCGTTACGGATGCGTGTCAAAAAGTCTGCAATTGGGTCAGTCATAACCATTTGTTTTCTCCTCTTACTAGTAGTTTGAAAAGTTCACTTGCTAGTTAATGTAGCCCGAATGGGCTGGTTGTATGCTTCTCAGATGAAAAGCTAATTTGAACTCGCCCTATGAACGGTGCAAAATAGATAAATCGAATCGTTTGCAAGCAAATATCTTAGATTACCTAATTTTGCTTTGTTCACCAGGGGCAAAGTTTCATCATTTTACCAAGACGCTTTAATAACGCCAGGAATTTGACCTTTGTATGCTAAGTCACGGAAGCAAACACGGCAAAGTTTGAATTTGCGGTAAACTGAGTGTGGACGTCCACAACGTTCGCAACGAGTGTAAGCTTGCGTAGAGAATTTAGCTGGGCGCTTATTCTTAGCAATCATAGATTTTTTAGCCATTAGATTTACCTCCTATATTATTTAGCAAAAGGCATTCCAAGGCCTTTAAGCAATTCGCGTCCTTCTTCGTCAGTGTTAGCAGATGTAACAATAACGATATCCATACCACGAACTTTATCAACGTCATCAAAGCTGATTTCTGGGAAGATCAATTGTTCTTTCACACCAAGTGTGTAGTTTCCACGTCCATCAAAAGATTTTGTTGGAACACCGTGGAAGTCACGGACACGAGGGAGTGAAACAGATACCAATTTATCTAAGAATTCGTACATACGTTCACCACGAAGGGTAACTTTTGCACCAATCGCTACACCTTCACGAAGACGGAAGCCGGCGATAGATTTTTTAGCTTTAGTAATGAGCGGCTTTTGACCTGAGATAAGCGCCAATTCAGCAGCTGCTTTTTCAAGGTTTTTAGCGTTTGATACTGCATCACCAACACCCATGTTAAGAACGATTTTCTCAACGCGAGGCACAGCCATAACTGATGAGTAGTTGAATTTTTCTGTCAAAGCAGGAACTACTTCGTTAGTGTATTTTTCTTTTAAACGATTTGCCATTGATATTTCTCCTTTCCTTCGTGATTAGTCAAGCACTTCGCCTGATTTTTTGTTGTAGCGAACTTTTTTGCCGTCTACAAATTTGTAACCCACACGTCCAGCTACGCCATTTTTGTCAAGAACTTGTACGTTTGACACATGGATTGGAGCTTCTTTTTCAACGATAGCACCTTGAGGGTTTTCGCTGTTTGGTTTTTGGTGTTTTTTAACAATTGCAACGCCTTCAACGATGACTTTGTTAACTTTTGGCAAAGCTGTCAAAACAACGGCTTCAACACCCTTGTCTTTACCAGCGATAACGCGAACTTTGTCGCCTTTTTTTACAAACATGGTATTCTCCTAATATTTCTTACGCCCGATTGGGCACCCTGCCAGAGGCAGGGGACTGTGTTTGATTGTTGATTAAAGTACTTCTGGTGCCAATGAGACGATTTTCATGAAACCGCCCTCACGCAATTCACGTGCAACCGGGCCAAAGATACGAGTTCCACGAGGGTTTTTGTCCTCACGGATGATTACGGCAGCATTGTCATCAAATTTGATGTATGAACCGTCTGGACGACGAGCACCTGTTTTAGTACGAACGATAACAGCTTTAACAACGTCACCTTTTTTAACCGCACCACCAGGAGTAGCTTGTTTAACAGAAGCAACGATAACATCACCGATGTTAGCGAATTTACGTCCTGAACCACCAAGCACTTTGATAGTCAAGATTTCGCGAGCACCTGAGTTGTCAGCTACTTTTAAACGACTTTCTGATTGAATCATTTAAGTTTTTCTCCTTTCAGGTTGATTAAATAATTACGGCTTCTTCCACAACCTCTACCAAACGGAAACGTTTAGTAGCTGAAAGTGGGCGAGTTTCCATGATACGTACGATATCGCCTTCTTTAGCGGTATTGTTTTCGTCATGTGCCTTGTATTTTTTAGAGTAGTTAATACGTTTACCATAGACTGGGTGGTTACGTTTTGTTTCAACTACAACTGTGATGGTTTTGTCCATTTTGTCAGATACAACACGTCCAACAAGAACTTTACGATTATTGCGTTCCATTGAAATTCTCCTTTCCCAATCTATTATTTAATCTCAGATTGCACAGTCTTAACACGTGCAATTTGCTTCTTAACTTCGTTCAAACGAGCAGTTTGATCAAGTTGGCCTGTTGCAGCTTGTAAACGAAGGTCAAACAATTCTTTTTTGAGTTCGTTTTCTTTCTTAGCAAGCTCTTCTTGAGACAAGCCACGAAGCTCTTTAACAAATTCTTGAATTTCTTTAAGTTTCATGTCTTCTCCTTATTCTGCTTCGCGTTTCACGAATTTAACTTTAACTGGCAATTTGTGACCAGCAAGACGGAAGGCTTCGCGAGCGATTTCTTCAGAAACACCAGCGACTTCAAACATCACCTTGCCACGTTTAACTGGTGCAACCCAACCTTCTGGAGCACCTTTACCAGAACCCATACGTACACCGATAGCTTTAGCAGTGTAAGATTTGTGTGGGAAGATTTTGATCCATACTTTACCACCACGTTTCATGTAACGTGTCATGGCAATACGGGCAGCCTCGATTTGGCGGTTAGTGATCCATGAGCTTGTAGTTGCTTGAAGACCGTATTCACCAAAGTCGACTTGTTTTCCACCTTTAGCTTCCCCGCGCATTTTACCACGGAATTCGCGACGGTGTTTTACACGTTTAGGTACTAACATGTGTTATTTACCTCCTTTAGCGTCTTTACGAGCTGGAAGAACTTCACCACGGTAGATCCAAACTTTAACACCTAGTTTACCGTAAGTAGTATCAGCTTCTTCCCAAGCATAGTCGATATCAGCGCGGAGGGTGTGAAGAGGAACAGTTCCTTCTGAGTAACCTTCTGCACGAGCGATATCAGCACCGTTCAAACGACCAGATACTTGAGTTTTAATCCCTTTAGCACCTGCACGCATTGTACGTTGGATAGCTTGTTTTTGAGCACGACGGAAAGCCACACGTTGCTCAAGTTGACGAGCAATGCTTTCACCTACAAGGTGAGCATCCAAGTCAGGATTTTTGATTTCAACGATGTTGATGTGGACTTGTTTCCCTGTTAATTTGTTGAGTTGAGCGCGAAGTGCGTCTACGTTGCTACCAGATTTACCGATAACCATACCTGGTTTAGCAGTGTGGATAGAAACGATAACCTTGTTTACAGCGCGTTCGATTTCGATAGTTGAAACTGAAGCTTCTGCCAACTCTTTGTTGATGAATTTGCGGATTGCAAGATCTTCATGAAGGTAATCCGCGTATTCTTTTTCAGCATACCATTTTGCATCCCAGTCACGGATGATTCCGACACGCATACCAATTGGATGTACTTTTTGACCCACGATTTTACCTCCTATTTTTCTGAAACGACAACCGTGATGTGTGTTGTACGTTTATTGATTGGTGAAGCTGAACCTTTCGCACGTGGACGGAAACGTTTCATTGTTGGTCCTTCGTTAGCGAATGTTTCAGATACCACCAAGTTAGCTTTTTCCAAACCGAAGTTGTTTTCAGCGTTAGCGATTGCTGAGTTAAGAACTTTTTCAATCACTGTAGCAGCTTTGTTTGGTGTGAATTTCAAGATTGCGATTGCATCAGCAACGTGTTTGCCACGGATAGTGTCAAGAACAAGACGTGTTTTACGAGGTGAAACACGCACTGTACGAGCCATTGCTTTAGCTGAAGTAATTTCTGCCATTATGTGTTCCTCCTAAATTATTTACGACGTGTTTTCTTGTCGTCTGCAGCGTGACCTTTGTAAGTACGAGTTGGTGCAAATTCACCAAGCTTGTGACCTACCATGTCTTCTTGAATGTATACAGGCACGTGTTTACGTCCATCGTAAACTGCGATTGTATAACCGATAAAATTTGGAAAGATCGTTGAACGACGTGACCAAGTTTTGATAACTTTTTTCTTTTCGTCATTTGCTTGAGCTTCAACTTTTTTCATCAAATGCTCATCGACGAAAGGTCCTTTTTTAAGACTACGTCCCATTATGTAGTTTTCTCCTTTAAAATATGTACCACAACGGCCCGCACGCCTTACGACGTGCCACCGAGCTGGCGGATGCTAAGCGACTAGTTGTCTCAACCTAAAATTATTTTTGGTTGCGACGACGAACGATAAGTTTATCTGATTTCGCTTTTTTGTTACGAGTTTTAAGTCCAAGAGCTGGTTTACCCCATGGAGTTGAAGGTGCTTTACGACCAACTGGTGCTTTACCTTCACCACCTCCGTGTGGGTGATCGTTAGGGTTCATTACAGAACCACGAACGGTTGGACGGATACCTCTCCAACGGCTGCGACCTGCTTTACCGTAGTTAACGAGTGAATGCTCACCGTTACCAACAGTACCAACAGTTGCGCGACAAGTTGAAAGGATCATGCGAACTTCACCTGATTGCAAACGAACCAAAGTGTATTTACCTTCTTGTCCCAATACTTGAGCAGAAGTACCAGCAGAACGGATCAATTCAGCTCCGCGTCCTGGTTTCAACTCGATGTTGTGGATCACAGTACCAACGGGGATGTTAGCAAGTGGAAGTGCATTACCAACTTTGATATCTGCTTCAGGACCTGAAACGATACGTTGACCTACTTCAAGACCTTTAGGTGCGATGATGTAAGCTTTCACACCGTCAGTATAGTGAACCAAAGCGATGTTTGCAGAACGGTTTGGATCGTATTCAATTGTTTTAACGACTGCTTCAACCGCATCTTTGTTACGTTTGAAATCGATGATACGGTAGTGACGTTTGTGACCGCCACCTTGGTGACGAACAGTGATACGACCGTTGTTGTTACGGCCAGCCTTGCTCTTCAAAGAAACGAGCAATGATTTCTCAGGTTTGTTTGTTGTGATGTCAGCAAAATCCAAAGAAGTCATGTTACGACGGCCATTTGTCGTTGGTTTATAAACTTTAATACCCACGTTTAATTCCTCCTAAGATTATTCTGCCTCAGCTGAGAACAACTCGATTGCTTTTGAATCAGCTGTCAAAGTGATGATGGCTTTTTTAACTTTGCTAGTGTAACCAACGTAACGGCCCATACGTTTTTGTTTAGGCTTAACTGTTACAGTGTTTACGCTAGCAACTTTAACACCTTCAAATGCTGCTTCAACTGCTTGTTTGATCAAGAGTTTGTGTGCACGAGTGTCAACTTCAAAAGTATATTTTCCAGCTTCAAGAGCAACCATAGATTTTTCTGTGATAACTGGTTTTTTGATTACGTCATACAAATTCATTATGCAAGAACCCCCTCGATATTAGAGATTGCTTCTTTAGTTACAAGAAGTTTGTCGGCGTTTACGATATCAAGAACACTTGCAGTGTTTGCAGTTGCAACTTTAACACCTGGGATGTTACGTGCTGACAATTCAGCAAATGTGTTGCCTTCTTCAACGATAACAAGTACTTTTGAGTCAATGCTAAGTGCTGAAAGAACTTTTGCAAATTCAGCAGTTTTTGGAGCTGTAAATGAAAGAGCTTCAACAGCGACAAATTTTTCTTCTGCTACTTTAGCTGAGTAAACTGATTTCAATGCGAGGCGACGAACTTTTTGTGGAAGTTTGTAGCCGTATGAACGAGGAGTTGGTCCGAAGACTACCCCACCGCCACGCCATTGTGGTGAGCGGATAGAACCTTGACGCGCACGTCCAGTTCCTTTTTGACGCCATGGTTTGCGTCCGCCACCTGAAACTGCAGAACGGTTTTTAACCGCGTGAGTTCCTTGGCGAAGGCTAGCACGTTGGCTGATAACAACGTCAAAGACAACTGATTCGTTTGGTTCGATGCCGAAGATTGCGTCGTTAAGTTCAACGGTGCTTACTTCTTTACCAGTTTGGTCAAATAGTTTTACGTTTGCCATGTTAACTGATTTCCCCTTTCCTTATTATTTAGCAGCTTTAACTGCTGATTTGATGATGATAAGAGATTTCTTAGCACCTGGAACATTACCTTTGATAAGGATAACGTTCTTCTCTGGAACAACTTGTACGATTTCAAGGTTTTGAATCGTTACACGGTTGCCACCCATACGACCTGCGAGGTTCTTGCCTTTGAATACACGGTTAGGTGCAACAGGACCCATAGAACCTGGACGACGGTGGTAACGAGAACCGTGAGCCATAGGACCACGTGATTGACCATGGCGTTTGATAACACCTTGGAAACCTTTACCTTTAGATGTCCCAGTTACATCAACTACATCGCCAGCTGCGAAAGTGTCAACTGTAATTTCTTGTCCAACTTCCAAGCCTTCAATGTTTTTGAATTCACGAATGAAGCGCTTAGGAGCTGTGTTAGCCTTAGCTACATGGCCTTTGGCAGGTTTGTTGCTCAACACTTCACGTTTGTCATCAAAACCAACTTGAACTGCAGCATAGCCATCAGTTTCAACAGTTTTCACTTGCAAAACAACGTTTGGAGTTGCTTCGATGACAGTAACAGGGATAAATTCACCAGCTTCAGTGAAGATTTGAGTCATTCCCACTTTTTTCCCTAAGATTCCTTTTGTCATGAGAAAATATTTCCTTTAACTATTTATTTTAAAAAGTTTTTTATGAGCGTTTTTTATGCTCAAAAAAGTTTTTTACGAGCGTTTTTTATGCTCCGTTTCTATCTCGCTCTATGATTAGAGTTTGATTTCAACGTTTACACCACTTGGCAAGTCGAGTTTCATCAAAGCGTCAACTGTTTTTTGAGTTGGGTTGATGATGTCGATCAAACGTTTGTGAGTGCGCATTTCGAATTGCTCACGAGAGTCCTTGTACTTGTGAGTCGCACGAATGATTGTGTAGAGGCTACGTTCAGTTGGAAGTGGAACTGGTCCAGCAACTGTCGCACCAGTGCGAGTAGCAGTTTCTACGATTTTTGAAGCCGCTGTATCAAGTGTACGGTGCTCGTACGCTTTCAAACGGATACGGATTTTTTTGTTTGCCATCTTTTCTCCTTTTCGTCTATATAAGATATAGGCTAGCTCCACAAGAAAACCGACAGGTGGTTACGTGGCAATGCAACCGAGCGTGTCGCAACCTCTTGCATCAAAGCTAAGCGCTGTTTTTCACAGCACCATAGTAGTTTAACAAAGAAAGCCCTTGATTGCAAGGGTTTTGACGCATTTTTTTAAACTTTTTTGAAGAAACTGTTTTCATAAGGTTGTCACGATTGGAACAAGTCATTTTTAAAGAATAATTTATATCTTATATATAGGAAAATAGTTCGAAATAGATTGTCAACAACTGTGGCAATCCAAACACCCGCAAGGCCAAGATTAAAGGAAATCCCAAGAATATAACCCAAGAAGATACGGATGACCCACATGCCAAAGGTTGTGGCATAAAATGGTAGTTTGGCCTGCCCTAGCCCCTGCCAGACTGCCGTATAGACAAGGGTCCCAGCTGTCACTGGCGTTCCTATAAAAGAATAGAGTAGAACCACCATGCTAGCAGCCACCGCTCCGCTATTGTCCGTATAGAGATGGGTTAAACCCCCTCCGAAGGCAAAAGTCAGAAGACCAATAGGCAGCATCATCCACAAGGACAACCAGTAAGCTTCTCGGGCTAATCGTTGGGTCGTCTGGAAGTCTCCACTCCCCAAACTATGGGCTATTGAGATAACTGTAGCTGTCGCCACACCCATCCCCGGCATATAGTTGAACTGGGTCAGAGTCTCGCCGATGGCATTGCCCGCTACCACCTCTGTCCCAAAGCGAACGATGATGGCTACAATTACTACATCTCCAGCCCGCATCATGAGACGCTCACCTGCTGCTGGGAGAACTAATGAACATAAATCTTTGTTGAAGGGTCTTGTTAGAGTGACACTCTTGACATCCAAGGCCAAGGCCCGCCAAAGAATCAGACAGCCTACCAAACGAGAGAATACCGTTGCAGCTGCGACACCGACCATTCCCCAATGAAAGACAAATACTGCCAAGGCTGAAATGATAGCATTTAGAATGTTGGCTATCAGACTTACTTTCATCGACAGATTGGGTTTTCCTTTGGCCCGTAAAATACTCCCAAGTGTGGTCATCAATCCAAGAAATCCAATTCCACCACCAACGATAGCAAGATAAAGACCACCAGTTTGGCTGACTGTCAACTCAGTCCCTAGCAAGGCCAATAGCCACCGCCCGCATAGAATTGAAAAAATCCCTAGTATCCCACTGAGTACCAGGGTCATGACCAAGGTATCCCAAATCAATCGCTCTGTCTGACGACTATCTTTTTGACCTAGACTTTTAGCAATCAAGCTAGCTGCTGACGCTCCAAGCGCTATAAAAACAGCCTGATAGATGGTCAAAATGTTATTGGCTACGGATACGCCCGATACCGTAATCAGACTTATCTGAGCAACCAGATAGGTATCCACCATGCCCATTAGCATCTGTAAGATGTTCTCTGCCATGGCCGGCAGGGCTAGCTGTAATAATCGTTTTCTTTCTGTCATAGCTACTATTATAATGGAAAAAAGAGACTGAGACAAAAGTCCTAGCCTCGTTTTATTCTTATCGTCAAATAAACAAACGCAGTGGTTGGGAAACTTTCTGCTGGCCTCACCAGCTTAGAACCCCCATACAGTTCATTAAGTGCTATAGCACCAATCACCCTCTGCCCTAAGCTACTCTCACTCAATATAGTTAAAGGCTGAACTTGAGTTCAGCCTCTTTTTAACTTATACTCCCAAATACCGCTCTACTTCCGTCTGCATGGCATCAGCCGCTACAACTGTCGTGTGGCGTACTGGCGCTGTTTCAAGTCCATTGACTGCATTTGGAATCGCCACTCCTGAGAGCTTGGTCAACTCAGCCACAGCCACAAAGTCATCGCCAGAGTCTTTACCAGCAATGGCTTCAACCGCTACACGAGGGAACTTGTAAGGGCTTGCCGTTGACGCTACAACTGTTGGGGTCTGGTCTCCTGTCGCTTGACGGTAGGCCTGATAAACAGCAGAGGCAACAGCCGTGTGTGGATCTTCGACATAATTAGAGCTCTCATAGACCGCTTTGATTTCTGCTGCCGTTTCTGCTTCTGTCGCAAATCCAGCTGCGAAGAGGTCCAAAATAGAGGAGTCGGCATTCTCAAGGCTGTACTCACCTTGTGCCACCAAGGCTTCCATCAATTCTTTAGTCTTAGCAGCGTCATTGCCAACCAAATGGAAGATCAGGCGCTCTAAGTTCGAGGATACCAAGATGTCCATGGACGGGCTAGTTGTGACCTTGAAGGTTCGTTTTTTGTCATAGGTACCTGTCGTGAAGAAGTCGGTCAAAACCTTGTTTTCATTAGAAGCACAAATCAATTTGTTGACCGGAACCCCAATCTTAGAGGCATAGTAGGCTGCAAGGATATTACCAAAGTTTCCTGTCGGAACCGTGAAGTTGACTGGCTCGCCAGCTACAATCGCTCCGCTATGGACCAACTGCGCATAAGCATAGACATAGTAGACAACCTGAGGCACCAGGCGACCGATGTTCATAGAGTTGGCAGAGGAGAACTGGATACCCTGCTCAAGGAGTTTGGCACGAAGAACCTCATCATTAAACATGCGCTTAACGGCTGTTTGGGCATCATCGAAGTTCCCTTCAATAGCAACAACATGGGTATTGTCTCCAACCTGAGTGGTCATCTGTAATTCTTGAATCTTGCTGACACCGCCATTTGGATAGAAAACAATGATTTCAGTCCCAGGAACATCCGCAAATCCAGCCATAGCAGCCTTGCCAGTATCCCCAGAAGTCGCCGTTAAAATGACAATCTTATTGTCAACACCTTGCTTTTTCGCTGATGTTGTCAACAGATAGGGCAAGATTGAAAGCGCCATGTCCTTGAAGGCAATCGTCGAACCGTGGAAGAGTTCAAGATTATAGTGGTCCTGTAATTTTACCAAAGGTGCAATGGCAGGCGTATCAAACTTGTTGTCGTAGGCTGATTGGATACAGTGGTCCAGTTCTGCTTCTGTAAAATCATCCAAAAATGCAGATAAGATAAGTTTCGCAACTTCCTGGTAAGAAGCATCTTTAAGCTTATTAAAGTCCAAGTTAACCTCTGGGAGCGTTACAGGCGTAAACAAGCCTCCGTCAGTCGCCAGACCCTGCAAAATAGCTTGACTGGCCGTTACTTGGTTATTAGCATCTCGAGTTGATTGGTAAATAAGCGTCATCTTCATAACCTCAAAAAATCTATTTCCACTATTTTATCATAAAAATACAGAAAATTGTGACGAATAAGCTGAAAAATAGCATAGATATCTACTCTTTATCAATATAAGCAAATTCCCCGCTCAGATAAGCAGGGAATATTATCTTATTTGAGACGTCCTGGGCGTTCTTTGTAGCCGTAGTAGGCGTCTTCGATGATTTCTTGCATGTGGTCAACCATCGGCAAGCGTGGGTTGGCTGGTGAACATTGGTCTTCGTAGGCAAGAAGAGCCAGTTCACGAGAGTATTTCTTGAGTTCTTTCTCATCAATACCTTGAGCTTTGAGGTTCATCTCAATACCAACGCGCTCACCGAGATCGTAAACAGCTTGAGCATAAGCTGCTACAGCTTCTTCAGGCGTTGAGCATGGTAAGCCAAGCATGCGAGCAATATCTTGGAATTTCTCATCCGCTTTCCAGTAGTTGTACTTCGGCCATGTTGTGGCCTTAGATGGGCGCGTACCGTTGTAACGGATAACGTATGGCAAGAGGATAGCATTTGTCCGACCATGAACGGTGTGGAAACGTCCACCAATCTTGTGGGCCATAGAGTGGCTCATACCGAGGAAGGCGTTGGCAAAGGCCATACCAGCCATAGTGGAAGCATTGTGCATTTTCTCGCGTGCTTCGCTGTCAAACTCTTTGACAGATTTTTCCAAGTGTTCAAAGACCAACTTGATGGCTTGAAGAGCGAGACCGTCTGTGTAGTCGTTGGCAAAGTTTGAGGTGTAAGCTTCTGTTGCGTGAGTCAAGACGTCCATACCAGTATCTGCTGCGATAAAGCCTGGTACAGTCTCTACAAGGGCTGGATCCACAATAGCGATAGTTGGTGTCAATGAGTAGTCCGCCAATGGGTACTTGCGGTTGTTGGCCTTGTCAGATACCACGGCAAACGGCGTCACTTCAGAACCTGTACCAGATGTGGTTGGGATACCGATGTATTTGGCTTTAGCACCCAGAGATGGGAAGCGGAAGGCACGTTTACGGATATCCATGAATTTTTGCACCAGGTCACGGAAGTCGATTTCTGGTTGTTCGTAGAAGAGCCACATCACCTTGGCGGCATCCATTGGAGAACCACCACCGAGGGCGATAATGGTATCTGGCTCAAAGGCACGCATCACTTCGGCACCGCGTTGGATAGTCGTGATGTCTGGGTCTGGCTCAACATCTGAGAAAATGGTATAAACAACTTTATTCTTACGTTGTTGAAGTTGTTCAATGACACGTTGAACAAAACCGAGTTGTTCGATAGACTTGTCTGTCACGATCATAACACGTTCTAGACCAGTTGCAGTTTGCAAGTATTGGATAGAATTACGTTCGAAATAAATCTTAGAAGGCACTTTGAACCATTGCATGTTGTTTCTCCGTTTTCCGACTTTCTTGATGTTGAGGAGGTTTACAGCGCTGACGTTGTCACCGACTGAGTTGCGACCGTATGAACCACAACCAAGGGTCAATGATGGAATAAAGGCATTGTAAACGTCACCGATACCACCGAAAGTAGATGGAGAGTTCCAAATCACACGCATAGCACGTACGCGGGTACCAAATTCTTTGGCAAGTGCTTCGTCTTTGGTATGGATAGCAGCTGAGTGACCAAGACCGTGGAATTCAACCATTTGACGGGCTTTTTCAAGACCATCTTCCGTGTCATCAGCCTTCAAGACTGCGATAACTGGAGAGAGTTTTTCACGAGTAAGGGGCTCATTTTCGCCTACTTCTGCACATTCTGCCGCGAGAATATTGGTTCCTTCTGGTACTTTGAAACCAGCTTGTTCTGCAATCCAAGTCGCTGGTTTACCAACGATGTCGGCATTGAGTTTCGCACCTGCACAGTTCTTGCTGTTGGCTTTTACGCCGAAGCAGAATTCTTCAAGAAGGGCTTTTTCTTTTTTATTAACAAAGTAAGTGTGGTAAGACTTGAACTCAGTTACAAAATCGTCGTAGATTTCTTTGTCGATAATAACCGCTTGTTCAGACGCACAGACCATCCCGTTGTCAAAAGACTTAGACATGACGATATCGTGGGCAGCCTGTTTGATGTCTGCTGATTTCTCCACGTAAGCTGGTACGTTTCCTGCACCAACACCGAGGGCTGGCTTCCCACATGAGTAAGCTGCACGCACCATAGCATTCCCACCTGTTGCAAGGATAGTTGCGATACCATCATGATTCATGAGGGCTGCAGTTGCTTCCATAGAAGGCTCAGTAATCCATTGAATACAGTCTTCTGGTGCACCCGCTGCAATCGCTGCATCACGCACGATTTGGGCTGCGTGAGCTGATGACTCTTGAGCTGATGGGTGGAAACCAAAAACGATTGGATTACGAGTTTTAAGAGCAATCAATGATTTGAAAATCGCTGTTGAAGTTGGGTTAGTGGTTGGAGTTACCCCACAGATAACACCGACAGGCTCTGCAATTTGAGTGATTCCAGTCACTGGGTCATCAGAAATGACACCAACTGTTTTCACGCCACGCATGTTATTGACCACGTGCTCACAGGCAAAGAGGTTTTTGGTTGCCTTGTCTTCGAAAACACCACGTCCTGTTTCTTCGTGGGCATGTTGAGCCAAGATTCCGTGGGCATCAAGGGCTGCTACGGATGCTTTCGCAACGATGTAGTCTACTTGTTCTTGGTTGAGCTCGCGGAACTTCTCAAGGGCAACCAGTCCTTTTTGGACCAAGGCATCAACATGGGCTTGTGCCTTTGCTACTTTGTCTTCAGGTGATACTTTTTTATCAGCCATGGGATTTCCTCCAAATTTTTATCCTTTTGCGAAATTTTATAATATTATTATATGTTATAATAAAAACATTGTCAATACATTGTTAAAAACTTCACATATTTTTTACTCTCTTAGTATATAACAAAAAAATGAGTTTGTAAATAATTTCACAATATTTTTTAAAAATTTTTTTTGCTTATCCTACTGGACCTATTCCAATCAAAATTGACTCCTCACAAACTTGCTATATAATAGACATAACATAATTTAGGAGGACTACATCATGGACAAGCTCTCACTCATCAAACCCAGCTTGGATTATGAAGAGCAGATTTTAAATTATCGAAAGGCCTTTGCAAATGAACATCTTTACGGAGGCAATCATCTTGAACAGCTAGCGACTGTTTCCGAATGGCTAAACCACCTTGAACGTGCTGCTTCTCCTGAAACGGTCACTCCTGGTCGAGCTCCTTCTTCAACCTTCCTCTGTATCCGAGAACGTGACAACCAGATGGTTGGCATCTGTAACATCCGCCACAACCTCAACCAAGACTACCTCATCAATATTGCAGGACACATTGGCTACTCTGTTTTACCAAGTGAACGACGCCAAGGCTATGCAATCGAACAACTGCGTTTGGCTCTCGAAAAAGCAAGAGTATTAGGCATCCAAAAGGTTCTCGTAACCGCAGCAGACTGGAATGTTGCCTCTCAGAAAACCATTTTGGCTAACGGCGGTATCTATGAGGACACGCGCCTGGATGAAAGCGATGGCGACCACATGCTTCGCTACTGGATTGAACTTGACTAAAGATGCATTTGTGTTTGAAAAAGTTAGATAACATTCTCTACTACTCCTAGTCATTAACTACTATCTTCAATAAAATACCAAGAGCCCTCCAAAACTGGAGGGTTCTCTTGATGTTAAGATACTACAAGGCAGTCGAGACTTAAGTCTATCGAGCGCCACTAACGCTGTAGATCAAAGAGTTAAATCGCATCAATTATTCAAGGATAGCTTTCCAACTTGTCAACGAAAAAATCACTCCTGATCAAAGTGCCTAACGGAGTTCCAAACTCAGCCCTTCATGATAACAAAGAAAAACCCTCCAAAACTGGGCTCTATAATTTCTGTAGTGGGTAGCTCCCCTGCAGAGATTATGGAGCCTTTTTGAATGTAGAAAAAAAGTCCCATATGACCTATAATGAAAAGCGAT
>NZ_JBHRZV010000020.1:0-710 GCF_042649745.1 Streptococcus caprae
GTCATTGATCTTCTTCGTCAATGGTGGTGGGGTTACCGTTACTGGAGGTGTATCCTTCGTGGTATCCGGGGTACCATCAACGTGGGATTTGTTTTGGTAGGTAATCTTAGCTGTGTTAGGGATCTTAGCGGTTGTCACACCTGGTTTGATGTGGGCTGTGATCACCAACTCAACTGGCTTACCTGCCAAGGCTTTGGCATCCTTGAAGTCCTTCATGGTCGCAGTCACGGTTTGACCTTCTACCTTCACATCGAAGAACTTAGCTGCGTCGCCAAGAACGTTCGCACCGGCAACCGCAATCTCACCGTTCACCTCATCGCTGATCACAAACTTCTTATAAGAAGTAATGTCAACTGGAAGTTTCGCTGTGATATTGTATGTGTATGGTGCTTCGTTGAGGGTATCAAGGTGCTCAAGAGTGCCGTTGATCTTCTTCTCAACTGTTGGGTCCTCACCTGGAGGGGTTACTGTAACTGGCGGTGTTGGAGGTGTATCCTTAGGCGGTGTTTCACCGTCTGGATCTTCTTCACCATCAACGATTGGCGTGTTACTGAAGGTAATCTTAGCCGTGTTAGGGATGTTCTGACGAGTCACGCCTGCACGGACTTGAGATACAATCACCAACTCAACTTCTTGACCGGCAATCGCTGCCGCTGCCTTGAAGTCCTTGATGGTTGCGGTCACAACTTGACCTTCTACCTTCACATCGA
>NZ_JBHRZV010000021.1:0-4521 GCF_042649745.1 Streptococcus caprae
TCGATGTGAAGGTAGAAGGTCAAGTTGTGACCGCAACCATCAAGGACTTCAAGGCAGCGGCAGCGATTGCCGGTCAAGAAGTTGAGTTGGTGATTGTATCGCAAATCCGTGCAGGCGTGACTCGTCAGAACATCCCTAACACGGCTAAGATTACCTTCAGTAACACGCCAATCGTTGATGGTGAAGAAGATCCAGACGGTGAAACACCGCCTAAGGATACACCTCCAACACCGCCAGTTACGGTAACCCCTCCAGGTGAAGATCCAACAATCTCTAAGAAGATTAATGAAACCTTGGATCACCTTGATGTTGATACTGAGACTGATTACAACTACAATCTTAAGTCAACCCTTCCAACTGATATCGCTTCTTACAAGTCTTATGTAATTACCGATACATTGGATAACGATTTGACTATTCAAGGTACACCAACTATCACAGGTGATGCCGCTAAATTCTTCAATGTAACAGTAGACGGACAAACCGTGACTGCTACAATCACAGATTTTGCAGCAGCTAAAGCCTTTGCAGGTAAAGAAGTTGAATTAGTGATCACATCACAAATCAAAGAGGGTGTAAACCGTCAAAACATTCCAAATACGGCTAAGGTTGATTACACGAATAAGTTTAACGTTTCTAACTCAAAAGAAACTGAACCTGTAACTGTAACGCCTCCAACTCCAAATACACCGCCAATTACTAAGAAAGTAAATGGTGCCGAAAATGCAAACTTGGCAACTCGTAACGAAGTGTTCACTTACACAATCGATACGACTGTTCCAACAGGTGCCTTTGCCTTCCAAGTAACGGATACGCTTGAATCTGTCCTTGGATTTGAAGGTGATGTCACTGCTACGGTTGATGGCAAAGCTGTCGCTGCGGATCAAATCGCAATTGATGGCCAAACTGTAACCGTAACCTTGACTAAGAAACAAGTTAAGGCACAAGCTGGTAAAGCTGTTCATGTTGAGTTCCAAGCTCGTGTTAAAGATGGCGCTGACTTGACACCTTACATGGCTAATGGTGTGACAAGTGTACCAAACACAGCAAGCTACATCATTAACAACGACCCATCTACTAAGAAGGATTCAAATACTGTTCCTGTGGTACCACCAACACCAGAAGAACCAACCATTTCTAAGAAGATTAACAAAACACTTGATCACTTAGATATTGATACGAACACTTCTTACATGTACAATGTGAATGCATCTCTTCCATCAGATATTGCAACCTACCAATCTTACGTAGTGACCGATACGCTTGATAATGAGCTTGCAATCAACGGTGATGTGGTTGCTTATGTTGATGGTTATGTATCAGATGCTGTTAAGGTAACCGTTGACGGAAACTTTGTTAAGGCTGAAGTAACGAACTTTGCTAAGTTGGCAGGTGCGAAAGAAATTCAACTTTACATCCCAGCTTACATTAAGTCAGGTGTGACAACGCCAAATATCCCTAACACGGCTACCGTAACTTATAAGGATAGCAATGGCAAGGATGGCAACAAGCCAACTAAACCTGTTACTGTAACACCACCAACACCAGTTACTCCACCAACACCAGAACAACCAACTCCAGAGAAACCTGTGAAGACCGTTAGTCGCGTTGAAGGACGTGAACAAGCCCTCTATTTGGCTCTTGCTGAACAAACAGAAGCCTTCCGCTTTGATATCAAAGCAGTAGTACCTTCTGATGAAGCTGATGACAAGCGTCAAAACTTGACAAGCATTACTGTGACCGACACCTTGAATAATCTCTTCACTGTGAAGGAATCTGGTATTGCTGTTAAGATTACAGGTACACCAGAGGCAACAGCTAACTACATCGATGAAGATGTTGAGAAAGCTCAAAAAGCTCTCGATGAAGCTAAAGCTAAGCTTGAAGAGTTGAAGAATGCGTCTGACAATAGCGGAGCTCTTGCAGACCTTGAAGCAGCAAAACAAGCAGTTGCAGACCTTGAAGCACAAATCACTCAAGATCAGTACTTGCTCGATGCTCTTAAAGCTGAAGCAACAACAACTACTGTAGCTGAAACAACATCGACAGATGCTACTGTAACGACTGAATCAACTGAGACTACGACTGTAGCTGACAATAGCTCTGCTATTGCCGCACAAGAAAAAGTCTTGGCTGATCATCAAGCGCAGTTGGCAACAGCTAAGGAAGCACTTGCAGCAGCTGAAAAAGCTGTCTCCGAAGCTAAGAATGCAGCTGAACTCAAGGTTGACATCACGAACCAAGAGAAAGTTGTAACAGAAGCTGAAAAAGCTCTTGAAAAAGCAACAGAGAAACAAACGAAGGTTGCTGAAAAACTTGCCCAATTGGCGAAAGTCAATGACAAGGGTGAGTTGACCGCTGAAGCGATTGTGGCTCTTGGCGGAACAATCAAGGTTGATGGACAAAATGTAACGGTAGACTTCTCAGATGAGTACACGATGGAAGCTCTGAAAGGTTACACTGTGAACGTGATTATCTACTCAGAAATCAAGGATGTTAAGGCCTTGAAAGATATTCATTTCAAAGATGGTATCGATAATACTGCTACCGTACAGTTTAACCATGATCCTAGTGACAAACTTACTAAGAAGACTAACAAGGTTACAGTTGTTCCACCAAAACCAACAACTCCACCAACACCGGTGACTCCACCAACTCCAGTGACACCTCCGACAACTCCACCAACAACTCCACCAACTCCTAAGACTCCAACGTCTAAGAAGAAAACAGAGTTGCCTAAGACTGGTGAAGAATCGTCAGAACTTGGTCTCCTTGGAGCCCTTATCGGACTTGGTACTCTTGGATTTTACGCAGTTGCGAAAAAGAAAAGAGAAGCCTAAGCTCAGAAGTAAATAAAGCAGGATAGAAGAGTTTGAAACAGCTCTTCTTTCCCTGCATTATTTGCTATATGAAAGAGAAAGAGAATTTGGATGAAAAATAATAAGAAGGCCTTATTGGCTGCCCTTGCTGTTCTTTTGGGAGGAACTTTAACGACTCCTATCTACACCTTGAACTCTCATCTATTGACAGCTTACGCTGCTGATGATACAACGCCTCCTGAGGAGGATGAAGAAATTCCAAGTGCTGAAGAACAAGAACTTCTATTGAGTTTTGAGTCTGCCATGGATGATTTGGAAAATGCGCTCAATGATAATGATACTGAACTTGTAGAAATCTATCTTGAAAATGCGGTAGAGGCTCAAGGGTATGCAACAAATGGTTCAAAGTCTATTGGTGCCAAAAAACAACTTGCAGCACTTAATGCTCGTTTTGAAGCATTGAAAGCAAGGGCTAATGGTAGTTCGGATAATACAACCACAGTAGCGCCAACTACAACGACTACAGCGACGACCACTGAGTCAACCACAGTAGCGCCAACTACAACGACTACAGCGACGACCACTGAGTCAACCACAGTAGCACCAACTACAACGACTACAGCGACAACGACTGAGTCAACCACAGTGGCGCCAACCACAACGACTACAGCGACGACCACTGAGTCAACCACAGTAGCGCCAACCACAACGACTACAGCGACGACCACTGAGTCAACCACAGTAGCACCAACTACAACGACTACAGCGACAACGACTGAGTCAACCACAGCAGCGCCAACCACAACGACTACAGCGACGACCACTGAGTCAACCACAGTGGCGCCAACCACAACGACTACAGCGACGACCACTGAGTCAACCACAGTAGCGCCAACTACAACGACTACAGCAACCACAACAACTACAGCGACGACCACTGAGTCAACCACAGTAGCGCCAACTACAACGACTACAGCGACGACCACTGAGTCAACCACAGTAGCGTCAACTACAACAACTACCACCACTACTACAGCTTCAAACAAGCGCGAAATTTCAAAACCAGCCATTGGTGATGAAGAAGGTTATATCCTTGTACAAGCTCCAGAGTATGCGACTCGTTTGACAATTAAGTTTGTTGATAACAACAATCAAACACGTTCTGTTGTTGCCTATAAAGATGCTTCTGGACAATGGGTAACATCAGGTGATGTGGTAACGGATGATGTTATGATTGTTTCTGTAGATGGTAAGGTTATCGTTGCAATTAACGGAGATATCATCAAAGCAGATTCTGACTTTACAGCCTATGCAGAAGATGAGTTTGGCAACAAATCTGATCTTTCAGAAGTTACAATTGTAGTTGAAGATAATTCAGGTACAACGACTACAACTTCAAATGGTAACAAAGAAACTAAACCACTTGCTCAAGATGGGCCAAGAGGTGTAGTTGCTAAGAAAACATTACCAAGCACAGGTGACTCTGATGCTACAACTGGTTTATTCGCTGGTCTGATTGCATTGACTGCTGGCCTTGCAGGAGCCTTTGGCTTTAAAAAACGTGAGGAATAAATCTCAGGATATCTAAAAAAGGGTTTGGAATTTAGGCTCTTTGTCAACTGTAGTGGGTTGACCAATTTAACACCGAGAGAGGACAGGACTTGTCTTCTCTCGTTTTATGTTTATGGCAATGAAAATACGA
>NZ_JBHRZV010000022.1:0-1685 GCF_042649745.1 Streptococcus caprae
GTGATATACTCCCCCTATAGTGGACAGTGAAAAAACAAAAATTCACTAGAAACTATAGAGGGAGTTTTCATATGTCCAAAAGAAGTCCGAAATCAGTAGAGGAAAAATTAGAAGTTGTTAATCTTTATTTGACTCATCACCAATCAATAAGTAGCTTGGTCAAACAGTTTGGTATCACTAATACTACCCTGCGAGAATGGGTTCGCAGGTATAAACAAGATGGTGTAGATGGACTTAAGGAAAGTTGCCATTGGAAGGCTTATAGCCTTGAGTTAAAGGAACAAGCTGTTCGAGATTATCTAGAAGGCAGGGGGAGTCAACGTCAGATTGTGCAAACCTATCACATCTCGGATTCAAGTGTTCTCAGAAGGTGGATAAAACAGTATACTAGTGGTAAACCATTAACAGCTACTAGTAAAGGACTAAGTCGCATGAAACAAGGCCGTAAAACCACTTTTGAAGAACGTGTTGAGATTGTCAATTTCACGATTGCTCACGATAAGAATTATCAGGCAGCAATTGCGAAATATAATGTCTCCTACCAACAGGTCTATTCTTGGGTTCGGAAGTTTGAAAAGGATGGCAGTCAAGGACTTCTGGACCGCCGTGGGAAAGGGCTTGAAACCAAGCCAAATCTCACGCCAGAGGAAGAGCTCCAACTTAAAATCAAACAGTTGGAAGAACGCAATCGTTACCTTGAAATGGAGAACGGATTGCTAAAAAAGTTGGAAGAAATCAGACGGCGAAGCCGACGGTGAGACAGGGGCGCCATCTGGAAACCTTTCAAGCCATCAAGGACTACGCTGATGAACACGAGGACTGTTTCATCAACTCCCTTTGTCGGCTCTTAGGCGTATCCCGTTCAGGCTACTACAAGTGGCTCAAGCACCAAGAGACCGCTTCAGAAACAACCAATCAAGCCCTGATGGCAACCATCAAGGAACTCCATGCCAAGTATAAGGGGATTCTAGGCTACCGCCGGATGACACGGTTCGTCAATCGTCAGCTAGGAACCAACTACAACAAGAAACGTATCCGTCGTTTGATGCGCATCCTCGGGATATCATCAGTTATCCGCAGGTCTCGTGCTTACTGTACCAAGAGCAGTTTTGTCAACATTGAAGAGAACCTGCTCAATCGAGAATTTATAGCTGATGCACCGAATCAGAAGTGGTGTACCGATGTGACTTTCTTGCCATATGGTTTAGGCTGTAAGGCTTATTTGAGTGCCATTAAGGACCTCTATGACGGCTCAATTGTCGCCTACCATATTAGCCGGCACAACGACAATCCCCTCGTGATGGAGAACCTGCGAAAGGCGATGGCGGCTAATCCAGGTGCCAGACCGCTGCTCCATAGTGACCGAGGTTCCCAGTATACCTCCAGAGAATACCGTATGGTGACCAACCAACTTCAATTGACCAGATCCATGTCACGGGTTGGTAAGTGCATTGACAATGCGCCAATCGAGAGTTTCTTTGGGCACTTTAAGACCGAGTGCTATGACTTGAAGACTTATAAGACCTTCGAGGAATTAGTAGACGACATCGACTCCTACATTTATTTTTACAATCATGAACGGTTTCAAGAGCGCAACAACGGCCTTGCCCCTCTTGAAATGAGGAACAAGGCCGTAGCTTAAATCTTTTATTATTTGATTGTCCACTTGACAGGGAGCAGTTCAA
>NZ_JBHRZV010000023.1:0-11243 GCF_042649745.1 Streptococcus caprae
AAGAAAAATTAAAAGGTATGACCCCTATGGAATTCAGGGAGTCATACCTTACTAACTAATATTCTTTTTTACACTGTCTATTTTAGACGGGGCTTGACAAAATAGCCAGCTTTTTGTTTTTATGACCGTGGTAAAACGATTTTTAAAGTCACCCAGTTATCTTGTTTGGTTAGGGTCATATTACCATCATATTTTTGAGCGATGAATTTTATACTTTTAAGACCATAACCGTGATAGCCAGTGTTAGTTTTAGAGGTGAGTGGAAGTTTTTCTCCGCTTAATTTAATGTCAGATAAATCGTAATTATCTAAACGAATAATAACGAAGTGGTTGTGAGGAGCAACTTTTAAGGTAATCAATCGTTTTTCTTTATCTCCTATTTTTTCAACAGCTTCAATTGCATTATCTAAGGCATTACCGAAGAGGGCTGAGATGTCCATGACATCCATGAAGTTGAGCAAGTTTCCTTGTACGATGGCCGTAAAGTTGATACCGAGACTAAGGCAATAACGATTTTTCTGGGAAAGTATAGTATCCAAGACAGCATTCCCTGTTTCGATTTTAGCCTCAAAATCCTGAATACTAGATTCTAATTCTTGGAAATAACGTTCTTGCAAATCAGTCTGATTCTCTTGACGAATGAGAGCAAGCTGGTGTTTGAAATCATGGACTTTACGGCTGATGAGCTCATTGTTCTCACTGTGGGCTTTATATTGCTGATATTGCAGCTGCAAGGTAGCGTTGACAGCTATTAATTCTTGCCTCAGATAGGATTCATACTGTTGGTTTTCTTGAATAAATAGCAAAAGCAGACCTGAAAAATTCATCAGTGTACGCGTGATGAAGACTGTATTGGATTCCAGTCCAAAGCGACTCTTCGGAAAGATAAAACCAATATTGGACATGATAAAGATAGCTAAGGCTGTAAAAATTGCAGTTGTTACTTCTTGTTTATGTATTAAAGGTCCTATTTCTAAAATAGAAACCTTTTTCTCCTCTCGAAAAACAAAAAGAAAGGACAGTAGGTAGCACAGACTAACAAGAATGATTTGAGGGATTAGTTGATCAATAGCAGTTCGAAAAAGCGTCAGACAATAGAGATGCCAAGCCAAAGCGGCAACAAGTTCCGCCATGATAAAGGCCTTAGCTGCTTGGTATAAAATTACTCGACGCTTGCTAACTCCCAAAAGGATAAAGGAAAATGCCATCCACATAATATTCAAAGCCATACCGGGAATCCAAAAGATTAGTGGAAGAGTACCAGCTAGGAACTGTAGGAGAAGTTGTCCTATAAAAACGAGGAAAATTTTAAGGGGATATTTAGAGCGGTTATCTGTATTAACTAAAGGCCAGCAAATGATTAGGACGGCTAAGGACTCAGCAAGTGCCGTATAGATTCGTGGGATATCAGGATACATCATAAGAGCTCATCTCCGATATAGTTGGTTAAGGCGGTTAAAAATCCCTTTTTACGAGGTCGACTGATTTGAAGAGCCTCTCCAGCGACATAGGAAATGTTACCGTCAACTTTTTCTACATGAGCCATATTGACGATATAGCAGGAGTTAGATCGGTAAAAAGTTTCAGCGGGTAGACTTCCTTCCATAGCTTTAAGGGTTCCTGTTGTGGTGATGGTTTCTTTAAGTGTATGGATATAGATTGTATGCCCCTGATTTTCGATATAGGTGATGTCCTCTTGCAAAAGTTTGTAGGTTGCAGATTTAGTTTTGATGACCAGTGACTTGGTTTCCTTCTGAGGAAGTTTGCGTAAAATTTTCTTGAAATGCTCGGTAAAAACAAATGAGGAGAGTGGTTTTAACAGGAAGTCAGTTGCCTCTACTGAGTAGCCTTGAATAGCTACTTGAGAATGGTTGGTCACAAAAACGAGTAGGACATCCTTATCGCGTTCGCGAATTTTTTTAGCGGCAGACATTCCATCCAACACTGACATTTCCACATCTAAATAGATGACATCAAAGCTAAAATCGTAGTCGCTTGCGATATCGATTCCATCATTAAAAAAGGTAATGTCGACAGGAATTTGCTTGTGTTGACAATATGATTTAATATAGGAACTAAGCCGAACCTGTTCTATCTTTTGATCCTCAACGATTGCAATTTTCATAATCCAATCCTTTCTACTAGAAGTATATCAAAATCTAAGACAAAAAGACAGGTCAATAAGAAAGCGTTTTTTCAATTTATGATAAAAACATGACAAGTTATGAAGAAAGGGTTTTCAATATCTGGTGGATTTGTTAAAGTAATGTCGAAAAGAAAGGACTGGGAGTACCAGTCAAAAAATTTTAGGAGGGGTCTTATGAAGACTTGGAAGAAAACTGGTTTAGCTAGTTTAGTGACAGTATTATTATCTGTGAGTAGCACAGTAAGTGCTGAAGACTACGCTAGCTCATACCAATCTTGGGATGCTACAGTTATTGTAAAAAATACATTAATTTTTGCAAGTATTCTTGTTGTTACATTGTTGGCGTATGCTATTTACCGTGGTTTGCAGAATAAGTCTTTTTCAACCAAAAAAGGGAAAATTTTTGCAGCACTGTTAGCTATGCTTGGTGTGATCATTATCGGAGCCAATTATGCAGTTAATATGTTTGTTAATGTTATTGACACTTATTTTGCACCGTCATATGCAGATGATGCAAAAATTACGGATGCTGAAAAAGTTTCGAAGGAATTAGTAACAGAAATCCAGCGTGAAGGTTCTGTACTTCTTGAAAATAAGAATAAGACATTACCGCTAAAAGATACTAAAAAAGTGAATGTTTTCGGAATTTCTTCTGTTGCCATTACTTATGGGGGATCTGGTTCTGGATCAGCAGATGAATCTCGTAATGTTAATTTGCAAAAAGGTTTAGAAGATGCTGGTTATGAAGTCAATAGTGAGTTAACTGATTTTTATACTGAGAATCTTCCTGAAAAAGAAGAAGGTAGTGTCTTTTCACTTAATGGTGGTGATTATAATATTTATGAACCCTCTCAAGACAAGTATTCCGAAGATTTACTAACTAACGCAAAAGACTTTTCAGATACAGCGCTCGTTGTTATTTCTCGTAATGGGGGAGAAGGTGCGGATCTTCCACAAAGTATGGCTGACTATGAGCAGGGCGATGCCGATAAACATTATCTTGAATTACAGAATGTTGAAAAAGATATGCTCAATATGGTCGAGCAAAACTTTGACAAAGTAGTCGTTCTGATTAACTCTTCTAACGCTATGGAACTTGGCTTTTTGGAAGATGAAAATGTTGATGCAGCACTTTGGATTGGAGGGCCAGGTCTGTCTGGCCTGACTGCTGTTGGAGAAATTTTAGATGGGGACGTCAATCCTTCTGGTCGTTTAGTAGATACCTATGCTTACGATTTAACTTCAAATCCAACGTATTGGAATACCGGTGACTTCACCTACACGAATTCTGAATATGTAACGACAGGCTGGGATGGTAAAAAGACAACAGCTACTCAAAAATTTGTGGATTACCAAGAAGGTATTTACGTAGGTTATCGTTATTATGAAACACGTTTCGTAGATAACACTACAGGTCAAATTGATGAAGATGCGTATAGTAAAACAGTTCAATATCCATTTGGTTACGGTCTAAGTTATACCAATTTCAAACAGGAAATTACCAGTGTCAAAGAAGACGGTGATCAAATTAAAGTAGATGTCAAAGTAACTAATACGGGTGAAGTAGCTGGTAAAGAAGTTGCTCAAGTTTACTACACTGCTCCGTATACTGTTGGAGGCGTTGAAAAATCTCATGTTGTTCTTGCTGGATTCGATAAAACAGAGCAGTTAGAACCTGGTGCTAGCGAAGAGATGACGATTTCATTTGATCGCGATGACTTAGCTTCATACGATTACAAAACTGAAAAAGCTTATGTTTTAGATGCAGGTAAATATGAAATCAAGTTGATGAATAACGCTCATGATGTTCTCGATTCCGAAACATTGACGGTTGAAAGCAAACAAATCCTTAACCAAAGAAGTTCTGATAAGACCGAAGTAACGAATGTTTTTGACTACGCGCTTGGAGATATTAATTACATCTCACGTAGCGATTGGGAAGGTACTTCTCCAACTGAACGCACCAAAGATCGCGAAGCTAGTGATGAAATCATCGCTGAAATGGACGTTAATAATCATCGTATTCCTGAAAATGAAACAGCCAAAGAGGCTGTTAAAGGAACTGATGGAGACTTACGCTTAGTTGATCTAGCAGGTGCAGATTACGATGATGAACGATGGGAAAGTCTATTGGACCAAATGTCATCTGACGACATGGCTAACCTTATTGGTTATGGTGGCTATGCTACAGGAGCTGTAAAATCAATTGATAAACCAGCAACTATTGATATTGATGGTCCTGCAGGAGTAAATGGTATTTTCCAAAATATCAAGGGTATTCAGTATAATTCTGAAGTCGTTGTAGCCTCTACATGGAATACTGATTTAGTAGCTGATATGGGTGATGCTTTTGCTAAGGAGGCTCTTGCTCACGGTGTTGTTGGATTGTATGGTCCTGCTGTCAATATTCATCGTTCTCCATTCTCAGGACGTAACTTTGAATACTATTCAGAGGATCCTGTCGTTTCAGGAAAAATGGCATCAGCTTTAGCTAAAAAAGCTCTAGAAAATGGTGTTTATACCTATACAAAACACTTCGCATTGAATGACCAAGAAGATAACCGTACAGGAGTAGCGACTTGGTCTAATGAACAAGCTATTCGAGAAGTTTACCTTAAGGCCTTTGAAATTCCTGTAAAAGAAGGTGGATCGACAGCGATTATGTCATCATTTAACCGCATTGGAACACTTTGGGCTGGTGGAAATAAAGACCTTTTAACAACAGTTCTTCGTGATGAGTGGGGCTTCCAGGGTATGGTCATCACTGATTACTTCATGGGTGGCTATATGAGCTCAGATCAAGAAATTCGTGCTGGCGGAGACTTGGCACTTTCAACACTTGGTGCCACTCCATCATTAAGTACAGGAACAGAAGAAGGTCAAACAGCCTTGCGTAAAGCAACTAAGAACATTCTTTACACAGTTGCAAACTCAGCGGCATTTAACATCTATAAACCTAAAACAAAATGGTGGCTTGTAGGACTTGTAGCAGGGAATGTAGTTCTTGTTGGTTTACTTGGCCTCGGTCTTGTTAAGGTGACAGTAAAGAAAAAAGAAGAAGTAGCCTAAGCTAGAAAGCGTGAGTAGTCACGCTTTCTGACTTAGTGATTAAGATTAGATTGGGGTTATCATGAAAGACTGGATTAAAGCACACCCAGATTTATGGGAATTTATCAAGTTCAATGTCTTATCAAATATTGCCACCATTACAAATTTTATCGTGCTCTGGATTGGAAGTAGTTTTCTTTTTAAGGCATTTGCAGGGCAACCGTTCGATTGGTTTATTTTTCACTACCCTGTAAAAAATGGAGGACTCAATGGCTTTCTGTCATTCTTGCTAGCCTATGTATGTGCTCAAATTGTCAACTATATCGTCCAACGTAAATTAGTCTTTGGTGCTGAAAATGATATTTCAAAAACGCTTCATTGGTATATATTGACAGTTGTAGTAGCTGGCATTTTATCCATTGTCCTACCACCTTATACGACAGCTATTTTCCAGAACTGGGGGATGAGTTTGGGTTGGGCACAGACTTGTGCAAACTGGGTTAATATTTTTGTCCAAGTGGCGGTCAATTATCCAATGATGAAATTTGTGATTATGAAATAAGGAGGACGAGGTCGAAAGGCTTCGTTTTCTGCCTCTAGCAGACTGTGATAAATTGTGAACAACTTATGAAGAAACCGTTTTAAAATCTAACCTGCTCTGCTATGATAAACCTATAGCATATCAAAGAATGGAGAAATGTATGAAACATCAAGCTCTTATCCAGCGGCTGACTTTGGCTGAAAAAGCAACTCTCATGGCTGGTAAATCAGTTTGGGAAACAAGAGACTTTCCGGAAAAGGGAATTCCATCAATCTTTCTTTCTGACGGACCTCATGGTATTCGTAAGCAAGAGGGAGAAGGAGATCATTTAGGACTCAATGCATCAGTACCTGCAACCTGTTTTCCAACGGCAGCGACCTTGGCTAATTCTTGGAATCCGGATTTGCTGGAGGAAGTTGGACAAGCGCTCGGTACAGAAGCCAGTAGCTTGGGAGTGCATATGGTCTTAGGACCTGGTTTGAATATCAAGCGAAACCCATTATGTGGGCGTAATTTTGAGTATTACTCAGAAGATTCCTACCAAGCTGGCAAATTAGCTGCTGCGATGATAAGAGGACTTCAATCCCAAGGTGTTGCAGCGACTCCCAAGCATTTTGCGGCTAATAGTCAAGAATTGCGTCGCATGGCATCGGATTCTATTGTCGATGAACGAACTTTGCGAGAAATTTACCTGACCGGGTTTGAAATTGCTGTAAAAGAAGGACAGCCTAAAGCCTTGATGTCAGCTTATAACAAAATCAATGGTACTTATGCCAATGAAGATAGACGGTTGCTCCGTGATATCTTGAGAGATGAATGGGGCTTCGATGGCATTGTTGTGTCAGATTGGGGTGGTTCGAATGATCACGCTCTTGGTGTTGAAAATGGTAGTCATTTAGAGATGCCTGGTACAGTCTTTGTCGGACAAAAAGAAATCATAGATGCAGTCGCAGATGGTCGTCTATCAGAGGCGATTTTGGATGAGCGAGTTGATGAACTTCTAACAGTTGTCCTTGATTTAGCGGCTCAAGAAAAGCGCATTGTAGATTATGAACTTCAACATGAAATTGCGCATCGTGCGGCGGCAGAGTCTATTGTCCTGTTGAAAAATGAAGATCATATTTTGCCACTGGACAGCCAAAAAACGGTCGCTATTATTGGTGAATTTGCTCAAAATCCTCGTTACCAAGGAGCTGGTTCTTCACTTATCAATCCTAAAAAACTGGATTTGACCTTGGACCATTTGTCAGATTACAACTTAAATGTGCTAGGCTTTGCTCAAGGGTATCAGCGTGTGGATAAAGAGGATGATGTTCTTCTTCAAGAAGCCGTAGATGTGGCACGTGAAGCTGAGACTATACTCTACTACATGGGCTTGGACGAGATTAGTGAAAGTGAAGGAATGGATCGTTCTCATCTTTCTCTGCCACAAAATCAACTCAAGTTATTAGAAGCTCTCAAAGCCTTAGGCAAAGATATTGTTGTTGTCTTATCAGCTGGTTCAGTTGTAGATCTTTCTTGGGATACCGAGGTAAAAGGACTGGTTCATGCTTATCTTTCTGGTGAAGCTGGTGCTTTGGCTATCTTGGATGTCTTGACTGGAAAGACTAACCCAAGCGGTAAATTGAGTGAAACCTATCCACTAGACTTATCAGATGTACCATCCTCATATGAATTCCCTGCGAGCGGAGACTATGCGCTCTATCGAGAAGGACTTTATGTGGGTTATCGTTACTTTGATACAACAGCTACTCCAGTTAAGTATCCCTTCGGCTATGGGCTTTCTTACACGACTTTTGTCTATAGCAATTTAATTCTAACGGATTTGGGTGCTGAACTTACAGTGACCAATACTGGTCAACTGGCTGGCGCAGAGGTTGTTCAACTCTATGTTGGGAAACACAGCAGAGCTATTTTTGGACCAAGTAAAGAACTCAAGGGATTCAAAAAAGTTTATTTAGAGCCAGGTCAATCCATCCAAGTTCAATTTACCTTTGATGATTATACCTTCCGCTATTTTAATACGATTACAGATTCCTTTGAGATTGAAGGAGGAGTTTACCAGATTGCCATAGGAGCTTCGGTAGCCGATATTAGATTGAGTGGTGAAGTCATGCGCAGCGGCACAACTGAGCAACTTCCAGATTATAGTCAATTATCATCCTATCAATCTGGACAAGTAAATTTAGTCTCAGATGTTGAATTTTCTAATTTACTTGGTCGTACAATTCCTAAAGAATCTTGGAAAGTTGGACAAGAGCTTCGTATTAATGATCCTGTTTTGAAATTACAGTATGCAAAAAATGGTCTAGCTCGTTTGGTTTATAAAATTTTAAGCTGGTTGTTGGGGCGTGCCGAGAAAAAAGGTAAGCCTGATCTCAACTTGTTGTTCATCTATAATATGCCCTTTCGAGCTATTGCTAAAATGACCGGTGGCATGATTGACCATCCTATGGTAGAGGGAATTTTAACCATGATAAATGGTCACTTTTTCAGAGGTTCTAGGCAAGTTTGGAAAGCTTTCCTCCAGAAAAATCAGTATAAAAAGGACTTAGATGCCTAGGACATTAGTGTTTTAATTTCACATCCTGCCGTAAGTGTCTAGAATTTCGGGAAACTCAAAATTAAATACCTTATAGCTTAAGAGAACGAGAAAAGTCGTTCTCTTTTTTCGTTGTCTGAAACTAATGAAAGGACACAAAGCAGATGTCAGATAACATTGAAATTATCATGGATATTGAAACACTAGAGGTCTTTGAAGTGATTGATCTTGATGAAAAGGAAGAAGTAACTGTTACAGATACTAAAGTTATCTCTGAAGAAAAGAACTCTAGACAGTATGATGAGTTAGGCAGGATTTGGCTGGGTAACGGTTACTATTACAAACCTTCTAGCTTTATTTGGGGAGTTGAGAAAGATAGAGTTATTCATGAACTAAGTCCTAAAAATAAGCATGGCACCTATCCCTATTATAGGCGTGCAAGAGATGGAACCTGGAGATATATTCGTCAAATGACCCAAGAAGAAGCTCTGTGGCTAACTTTGGAGTTTCATCCCGAACTGATGGTTTTTGTATAAGGAGTAATGGGTGACACAACACATGCTGAAATGTTACCCCCAGTATTTTGAAGCAGTCAAAGATGGTACAAAACCTTTTGAATGCCGCTATAACGATCGAAACTTTAAAGTTGGTGATGAACTATTATTGAGAGAATACGATCCAAAACAAGGTTCGTGAACGAGAAAGACCTCGGGTGACTAGTGAAGAGAAAACGATTTGAAAAGTGAAGATACAAACAAAGGTTGGTTATGGTTTCAAGAATTCTTCAATAATGTTATAATAGCTACACTTGCATCGCTAGAAAAACAAAAGCTTTCAGATGAAACGATTAAACATATTGCAAGCTACCAGATTCTTGAATCTTGGGTTCTTAGGTTCCTTTCGGCCGATAAACGAAGCTTGATCCTTGAACAAAATTCTCTTCTGGGAGATATCTTAACCACGATGCCAGAATCAGATATCTATACTGATATGGATGCCATTATCCTAGCCAAACACCCTGCTTATAAGGATTTGACTTTGGATGAACGAATTTTAGCCTACTACAATCAACCTAATTTGGATAAAAAGCGTAAAGACCTCTTCCTAGAAGTTTATGGTAAAGGAAAGGGTAAAACTAAAGGTGAGGCACAATTTGCATCAGCTGCAGAAATTGTCGCCAGCTTCTTTACTTTAGGAGGGCTTGGAGCATTAGTATACTCTTTTAGTACTGGTGACTATAAGAATATTGGAAAGAATATTCATAAACTTGATACAGTCCTTTACGATAGTAAACTTAAGAAATTCCTCAAGCATCCCTTCAAGACAACTGGTAGGTTCATTGCCAAAACGTTTGATAAGAAAGTGGTTAAACCAGTAAAAAGTTTTGTCAAAAAAGTTAACAAGACTATCTTTACCCCTATTAAGAATAAGCTATCAGACTTCTTCAAACCTAAGAATAAGAGTAAGTCTAAAAATTCAAGTAAGTCAATTCAAAAGACCTCACTAATAGTTGCCACAGCTAAAAAAACTTATGACTTGATAAAAAAAGTGACTCTTAAACCAGTAAAACAAGCATTTAAAGAAGCTGTTAAACCAATCAAAAAAGCTTACACAGCTATCAAGACTGCTCTAACATCAAAGAAAAAGGCTGCAACCAAGAAGAAAGTTGCACCTAAAAAGATAGCTGCATCTAAGAAGAATGCTACACCTAAGAAGAAAGCTGCACCTAAGAAAAAGGCTACGCCTAAGAAGAAAGCTACACCTAAGAAAAAAGCTGCGCCTAAGAAGAAGGCTGCACCTCAAAAGAAAGCTGCGCCTAAGAAGAAGGTTATGCCTAAAAAGAAAACAATTAAAAAACGTAGGAGATAAAACGGATGCTCAAAAAAAGACTAAAGCGAATACTGCTTGCGCTATCAATAGTGTTTGTTCTAGCAATATCTGGATTTATTTATATTAACAAAAATCTGTCAACTTATTGCATATACTATGTTAAACATATGCCTCAAACTCATGATAAGGATACTAATCCTGAGATGGTGGTTATTTTAGACAATTTAGTTTATTTGGGAGAATCCAGAGTAAACGGGATAAGGTTTGATACGGATGGCAGTAATGCAATTGTAAAACACAATGAATTTGCACTAGGGCAAGGTAACAGAGATAATTCAGTCAAATTTGTACTTTCTTTTTTTCATGGGAAGAGTAATGAAAGATCTCGTATGTATTATTTTGACGGAAGTGGCAAATTTGTTACTTATCATTATATGAAACTAGACGGGGAAGATTCTCTTTATGAGAAAACAGAAACTCGAAAACAAGAAGCTCAAACCTATGTGGATGAAGTCATCAATCCTATTGTTGAAGAGATGGAAATAGAACCAAAAGTTAACTTGCAATGGTTGTTCAATAAAAAATACCAAGATCGATTTAATTAGGAAGTTATCGTGATGATGTCAAAGAAATGGTTTGCCCTTCCAGTGATCTTATTAGCTCTATGGGGCTGCTATGTTATCAATGTTAACCTTGTTAGACATTCAGGATATTATGCACAACACCTTCCTCACAAGAAAGGGACGAATCCAGAATTAATTTTTACCCTTAAATATCTTTATTATCTTGAAAAGCCTGATAATTCATCCTTACGGCATGACTATGATGGTACGAGTGCGATAATTGTCGATGGAGATTTTTTTATTACTAGTTATAAAGGACCCATATTAATGACTTCTAAATCAGATAATGGTTCAACTTCATATGAATTTGATAGTAGAGGGAAGTTTAAAGAGAAAGTGGTTATTAATCGAACTGCTGGTAAATTTCAACATAGTAAATCGGTTAAAAGCAAAGAAGAAACCTGCCCCTCTCCTTGAACTGCTCCCTGTCAAGTGGACAATCAAATAATAAAAGATTTAAGCTACGGCCTTGTTCCTCATTTCAAGAGGGGCAAGGCCGTTGTTGCGCTCTTG
>NZ_JBHRZV010000024.1:0-17177 GCF_042649745.1 Streptococcus caprae
CATCAATCACCGACCGCGAAAATGTTTAGCTTACAGAACAGCCGTTGAAGCTTTCTTGAACGAGTTCAAATAAATGTTGCACTTTTTCTTGCAATTTATCAAATAAACTCCGATTCCAAATTGGGGCATCTGATAACCTGAATTGAGTGTTAAATACGTTTGTTCCATGGTAGTTTCCTTCCTTTATATTGTAGTCCTTAGACTTCTTTGACGTCTGTGTAAATGAAATGCGACGTACGATTGGCTATCTTCCATTGACCATCCACTTTCACGTACTCATCTTCATAACGAACACCTTGCGTCGTTTGAACCTGCTTACCTTTTTCATTAGCACCAATTAAGACCACCTGACAATAAGCTGTGCCTGTTGCTTTATCCCCATCAATTTGGACGACTTGTTGGCCATTGAGATGGTATACTGTGTCAAACAGAGCTAGAAAAGCTGCACAGGCTTCTTCGATAGCTTCTCGACCTTCTTGCTTAAACACTTGGTCTCCATTGTGCGAGGTCAAGGTTGCATTTTCTACAAACAATTGCGCCTGAGTCTTTGTATCCTTGATATCTGCTAAATTAGAAAATGTATCCACTAATTCTTTTAATGCCAATTTTCCCATAAGTATTTCTGTATTCATGTTTTTACCTCTCTTTATTTATATCTAACCAATTATTTGCCACTTACCATCTCTTTTTTGGAAATAGCGATCACCCGGGACAGACCAAGTCCCTTCACTACCATATATCTTGGCATGGATTCGCTGTTTAACCTGCATGAGGACACGATCCCCTTCTTGTGAAAAGGTATATGCTGTATCCAAAAAGTCATAGTAGTTCATCTCACCATTTTCAATATCTGCTAGCCATTCCTCCTTGGTCTGGGTTCTCCCAGTAATATGAACGGCCACATAGTCATCTGGCAAAATGGCATCTAAAGTAGTCATATCTTTATCTATCATAGCCTGGCGCATTTGCTCAAAAATGGCAATCATGCTATCTTTATCTGCTTGTGTCAGCACGGTTTCCTCCTTCTTATCCGATTGACTGTGCTCTGTTCTTATTTGCTGTGCTTTTTCAATTTGTCCAGTTTGTTCTTTCTGGCTACCGCACCCCATTAGCAACAAGGCAACCAAAAAAGTCATCATTCCAAGCTTAGTTTTCATTTGCTGGTCGCCACCTCCCCTCTATTTTTTCAAAGGGCAACTCAAAGTCCATGGTCCAAACCTTCCGAAATCCATAAATACGAGCATCCGTTTTAGCCTTAGAATGAAGAATGGCTCGCTCATCACTGAGTAGACGCACCGTCTCAGAAATAGGCTTATAGGTGTAATATCGGAAAGTCCCTCCTCGAATATAGTCAAAGTATTCCTCCCGCGTCTGGTAGTAACCACCAACATGACGGAAAAGATGATCTTCTGGATAGAGTTGTTTGAGTTTATCAAAATCCTGTGCAATAATCGCTTCCCAAATCTCGTGTTGGAGGGCGATAATCTCTCTTTCTGCAGTTTGTGTCATTTAGTCTCCCTTCATCCGAATCAATTTAGCTGGATTGCCGCCCACAATGGCATTAGCCGGAACATCCTTTGTCACGACCGCACCACTAGCTAACAATGCATTGTCGCCAATAGTAACCCCTGGCATAATTTTGACACCTTCTCCAACCCAAACCTTTCTTCCAATCACGACAGGCTGGCAACGTAGGACCAGAATATCTTCCATATCATGATTATCGGTCACAATGCTGACGTTGGGCCCAATAAAGGTGCCATCACCAATTGTCACCCCGCCGATGGACATAAGGGTCAGGCTGTGATTGATAAATACGCCTTCTCCTAGGTGAACATTTTTTCCAAAATCAATTTGTGATGGACTCATGATATGGGTCGATACGGGCAATTTCCTTCCAAGCAAGTCACTATAAAGTCCATGAATCTCTGGGGAAGTTGGCTGGGTTTGATTGATTTGAAATTGTAGGTCTCGACAACGGTTAAACTCTGCTAGCACAATGTCTTGATAGTCCTCTTCCATCATACTGACTGCATCCCCGTCAGCCAAACGGCTCCAAATATCTTTTGTCATATTGCCTCCTGTTGTTTTTTCTAAGTCCATTATAAAAGCCCACTGTGACAAACACAATGGGCATTTTTCTAAAAAGGTGGCTTATGCCACGCATGAGCCAAAACTGTGGCAAAAGATTATCTCAAAAGGGAATTGACACCTGCAAGCGTAAGAAGATTGGCTGTTTCAATCACATCTTCAAGAGGTGTGCTTTTTCCCTCTTCGACCCACTGACGGTAGATAGCAAGTCCTGTATTTTGAACAAAATTCAAAAGGCTAATCTTTTGAAAATCGCTGAGCTGGTTGACTTTTTCGGCCTTAGACCAAGTGGACGCCATGACCATATCCACCATATCTTGACGAATCTCTCTGTAAGAAGATTGGCTGATGGTAATCTTATCATAGGCCTCTCCCTGCTGAGCTGAAAATTCAAAAAAGGCGCGTTGCATTTTTTCCAAATCCTCAGGCAGAGAAAAATCCTTAATCACATCAATATAGGCCTGAGCATACTTCTCCTGCATCTCAGCTAGCAAATCATCCAAAGTTGGATAATAACGGTAGAAGGTCTTTTTATTGATGACAGCACGCTTGGCCAACTCTGTCACTGTGATGTTGTCATAATCCAACTCACAAATCAACTCCTCAAAGGCTTGATAAATAGCTGTAATCGTACGTTTCACACGTAAGTCTTCAAAACCTGTTAATTTCATAGCAGCCCCTCCGCATGTATTCTACCAAGAATTCAAAGGAAGTACAAGTGGTATCCAATCGATTGAGGGTTTTCTTATTTTCTCCGTGCCAACAGTATCCTACATCTTCAAAAAGTCAATGACCTCTCTTGCAAACTCAGATGCATACTGGAAGATAGATCCGTGACCTGCATTTGGATAGATGATGAGTTGGCTGTTTTTGATTTTCTCATGCATGATATAAGAGTTCTCAGTCGGAACTTGCATATCCTTGTCACCGTTGACAATCAGCGTTGGTTGCGTGATAAAGGCCATATCTTCTTGAGGATCTCTCCCCCAACGTTTGATAGCCATCAGCTGGGTCAAAAATCCTGGGACATTCATATCCTTGTCTGCATACTCGGCTTTTCTTTCTCCCATACGACCCAAAACTTTTTCAGCTTCCAGGAGACCTGCTTTATCGTGGTTATAGAAAATGTAGCGTTTTGGATCCACGCGCTCCAGACCAGCCTTCAGCATATAGCGGAAAGTTTTTCCTGTCACCTTATCCACTTCAACTCCGCCACGAGGTCCTGTTCCTGCTAGAATCAAGCGGTTAACCATTTGGCTATCAAGACGAACGATTTCTTGGGCGATAAAACCACCCATAGAAAGACCGAGCAGGTTAATTTTCGTATGCCCCAAAGCCTTGATAATAGCATGAGCCTGCTCTGCCATTCCTGGAATCGTAGGAGCTACCTTGCCTTGACTGGCTCCTACGCCAGGCAGGTCAAGGACAATGACATGCACTTTTTCAGCTAGTAAATCTAGCAATTTTGGGTCCCAGTTATCCAAGGTTGCGGCCAAATGGACCAACATGACCAAGGGCAGTTTGGACTTGCCCTTGCCTAGTTCCCGGTAGGCAATCTGATTGCCAGCGACAGTAAGGTATTGATTTTTGCTTGTGATATAAGACATAAGTACTCCTACTATTTAAAACTGAGGACAGTTTTTCCACGTGAACGACCATTTGCTACCTTATCAAGGGCAGCATTGACCTCCTCAAAGGGGTACACTGTATCTATAGATGGCTTAATCTTGAGCTGACTAAAGAGGTCTGCCACTTCCTGCAACTGTTCACCATTACTCTCGACAAAGATAAAGTGGTAATGTACACCATATCGCTCTGCCATTTGATCAAATTTACGTCCAACCAAACCGAAGAGTAGTTGTTTCCATTTCGGTAAGCTCATTCGTTTAGCAAATGCACCATTAGGCATGGCACGCAGAGAAACGAGTTGCCCACCCTTTTTCATAATACTCATTTGCTTCTCTGTCTCTTTACCACCAAGTGTATCAAGAACATAATCTACATTACTAAGCGTTTCGGTATAATCTTCTTTCTTGTAATCGATAAAGCGGTCTGCTCCTAACTCTAGAACCCGATTAGCATTATCCCCTGATCCATTCGTGATAACGGTCAACCCTTTGGCCTTAGCAATAGGAATCGCCATCCCACCGACACCACCTGTCCCCCCTGAGATAAAAATGGTCTTGCCCGCTTGTGCTCCCATCAACTCAAGAGCCTGCATAATGGTTAAAGCTGTCAGTGGTACAGCTGCTGCCTCCACATCAATCAGATAGGAAGGAACTTTGGCAAGGGCTGTAGCTTCTACCGCTACATACTCCGCAAAGGCACCGATGTTATCAAGGGGCAGACGACCAAAAACACGATCACCGACCTGAAACTGGCTCACTTGATTGCCAACAGCTTCCACCAGACCAACCACTTCGTTACCGGCTATTTGTGGCAATTTGTAAGGGACAATCATTTTGACCTCACCACGCGAAATCATATTGTCCAAGGGATTGACACCTGCGGCAGTGACTTTGACAAGGACTTGATTCGGTTTAATTTGTGGTTTAGCAATGTCTGTTAGGTTAAGTACGATATTGTTTTTGTTATAAGATGTGTGTTGTGCTGCTTTCATATAAAACTCCTATAGCTTTTGTACTTGTATCTGATACAAACATATGTTTTTCCTAAGAAAATCTGATCCATAACAATTGATCAGATTTAGCTTTTTTGGGCCTGTTGATAAAGATTTTGAATAACATCCCGCAGTGTATGACCAGCTAGTTCTTCCTCCAAATGGGATTCAACTCTAGCAAAAATCGGAGATACAGCTCCTTCAATATGCTTTCCGACTGGGCAGTCCAAATTAGCATTTTGATGGATTTGAAAAAGCCTGATTCGCTCCACTTCTTGAGTAGCAAAGTAAATCTCAAGTAAGGTCATTTCTTGAGGAAGTTTACTGAGTTGGTAGCCTGATTTCCCTTGATGAGAGTTGATAAGACCCGCATTTTTTAAAAGAGAAACTACCTTACGAATATAACTGGCATTCGTTCCTACACTAGTGGCTAAGGCTTGCGAACTCAAAACTTCCTTACTTTCACTAATCATGGTCAATATGTGAAGGGCAACCGAAAATTTAGTATCCATAAGACCTCCTTTCTGTTCATGTATCAACTACAGGAACAAGTTTAACATAAACTCCATCATAGTGCAAGATTTTTGCAACAAAAAGTTGAAGACTTCCTCCGCACCTCAACTGAGATAGTCACTTCGATACTCCCCCACCCCAAGCTAAAAAGCCTTGGAGACAAGGCTTTTTAACATACTTTCGTTCAACCGTTTCTAAGCTTTCACCAGCAAACCAACTACCTCGGTGGTTCGCTGTCTCCGCTCTGACTGCGTACCAGCACTTGTCAACCACGGACAGCTAAGAAACTATCCCAGACAGCTATCGCACATGAACTAGGTGTTACTAGAGCTACATTGTCTGCTTGGGAAACAGGCAAAACCGTCCCTAACAAGAAACACCTTCAGGAACTAGCTCAAGTCCTCAGTATAGAACCTAGTGACCTTCAGGAAGAACATCCACACCTAACCCTCTATAAACAGCTCAACAAAACAAACAAAAAGAAGGTCGATGAGCTAACTCATGACCTTCTTCTGGAACAAAAGGTTATCCCACTATTTTCAGTTCATGTCCTTGACAATGTGGCTCTATCAGCAGGACATGGCTCTGGCTTCTACGACGAATACGAGACTAGAGAAGTCTTTACCGATAAGGACTACCTCTACGATGTAGCAACTTGGATCACAGGACATTCCATGGAACCTGTCTACCAAGATGGGGAAGTCGCCCTCATCCGTGAAGGGAGCTTTGATTATGACGGAGCAGTCTATGCGGTGGCATGGAACGAACAACTCTACATTAAGAAAGTCTACCTTGAAGATGAGGGATACCGCTTGGTATCCATTAACAAAGATTACCCTGACAAGTTTGCGCCAGCAGAGGATGAACCAAGGATTGTGGGGAAAATTGTGGGGAATTTTATGCCTATTGAACAGTAAAATCCCTTGAAGAGTCAATTTCTTCAAGGGATTTTTTTGAATACTGAGCAGGAGCGTTACCACTTCATATCTAGAAAATCTATTTGGGAAATATACTAATTTAATTGTATATACATATCTCTGTTTAACTCAAAGAGTTCTCTAAAAGGAACAACATTTATAGTCGGTGTAGCAATTTTATATTCCTTACTCCAAAGATACGGATATATTAACAAGACACCATCCTCCTCTATTTGAATAGAATTATTAATTACATATTCAATAGGGAAGTCTGAATAAAACAAAGAAAATTCATCTGTACATATCCATTTAACAAAATTATGATATGTAATTTTTAAATTTTCCCAATTCATAGTATCTGGTGCAAAATACCATATTTGCTCTCCACCAGAATGATAATCTTTTATTACAAATAAACCACCAAATATGTCATATGCCACAAGAAGTGAGTTAGCATCATAGTATTTTTCGTATATTCCATTTGCCCATTTAATACCAAAATTTTCATCATTTCCTAAAATTTTTAAATATTTATTTACTATAATATAGCCAAATATATTACTTATGCTAGAAATATCCCAAACATCTCTATGTTTACTAATATTTAAAAACTCGGTTTTTTCTAGACTATAATCAATGGTATTACTACTTTTGTCAAATTGTGTCAGTATATCTATCATTGCCCTATCTCCTAATCTACGATATCAATGAAAACCTTCGTTCCATTATCGAATGGTCTAAGTTGATGTCCCATTGAAGAGCCTGAACCCCTATTATCTGATCTGTTGATTGCTCTCACACTAGCACCCTCTCCACCTTCTGCAAACATAGCAGGTGGATACTCATCTAAGTCCATATCAGGAACTTTATCTATTCCTTTCAATGACTGACTTCGATTTGTTTTTGCACCTGGGCGATCAATTGTTAAGATAGAAGAAGGGCCGTTCGCTCGTGCATCCTGAATATGCTGAGCAGATTCAGGATATTTACTTTTCGACACTTGAATAGTCACAATATCATTAGGCATAGGTAAAGCCAAGTGCTGTTTAGGAGCCTCAAGTCTTGGGGCATTAGGATCCGGACCTGATATTAGCTTTTGAGATGTAGATGTGTTAGAGCTAGTAGATGTGACATTTTTAACTGGTCTCGTATGTATGTAACCAGGTTCAAGAATCTCACCATATACCTTATTTCCATTGCCATCTACAGCTTCCACAGGGATTCTAGACTTATTAGGTCCAGGGTTGGACAGTTGCTGAACAGGAGTAGATGACTGACGAGACTTCGTAACTGCAACATCTCCAGATTTCGGCTTGTTCTTCGGTACATCTGCTTTGGCAGATTTCTTACTTGAAACACTACCCGAACCATTGGTTATGAGATTGAGACCATAGTCTGTCGCGACATTCTTAAGGGTAATTGGATTCCCTGTCGCAAGGGAGATTCCCGTATCTATGGCTGTCTCAACACCAGCTTCAACACCCGCCTTCGCAACATGACGAACGGTCTGGTTAGCAATATTTTGTGTCACATTAGCAGCCACATTGGCACCAGCTCCAATAAACTGACCACCGACAAAACCTGTAATAGCTCCTAGTCCTGCTCCTTTGGCAATAGAGCCAACCAAGGCCCAACCACGTTGCCCTGAGCTATAGGCATCATAGCCAGACATAATGGCTCCAGAAGCCGCACCACCAATCGCCATTGCGACTGGGGCACCTAGACCACCGGTTGCTACGGTGAGGACAATACCAACACCAATAGCACCAGCTGTGACAGCTACCTTCCTCCAGTCAATCTTCTTAACGTAGTTGGCAACTTGAGTATCATTATTATACAATAAACTCAAAAAGAGGGCAAATTTGCCCTCTTAAATCAATCATCGAATCCCAAACTATCTTTTTAAAGAAATCCAAAAATATCAAAACAAATACTCTCGAAGATAGCCAGCTTCTAGCATAATTGTAAACTACTATGATTAAAAACTACATTTATCTAGTAGCAACTACTCTTTTTCATTTGTTATTGCTAGTAATGTGGGATCCATAATTAATTCTCGATTGACTTCCGCTGCAACACCAGTAATTTCAAAGAAAATCAGCATTTAAAAATTATTACTCCAGAAAAATTCTTGCTTTGATATTGAAACTTTTTCGATATCAATTCATACTATATCAAGCAATTTAGAAAACAGATGAATCAAACTCCAAAACAATATCGTAAATTATTTCAAAAAATTAAATGAGTATAAGAAACAAAACAATTCCATTATTTAATCTAATCTTATTCATACAGCCACCTCCACTTGATGTCTCTATTTTACAAGTGCTTTAAAAAATAGTACAATAGCAATTAGTTAGACTGCTATTCATAAAGTGAATAGTCACAAAGGAGAAGATATGATCAATTTACAGCACCTAGAACAATTGATTACGGTCGCTAAAGAAGGGACACTATCACGCGCAGCTGAGGTTTTGTTGATTTCACAGCCGTCTTTGACCCGTAATATGCGTCAGTTAGAAGACGACTTAGGCGTCCAGCTTTTCCAACGAAGTAAAAACAAACTTTCCTTAACGGAAACTGGTAAATATACTGTTCAACAAGCAGAAGCTTTGCTCAACCATGAGCAGCAATTTTTGAAAAATATCCAACGTTTTTCTCTCCAAGCCACGACTTTATTTGGCGGCATCTCAGCTCCTGGTGTAGAATGGGAAGTGAGGAATCGTTTGGCAGAGCAGGATTTAGAACAAGAAGTCCATGTCGAGTTACATGATAATGACTCCCTACTAGAAGCCCTACTTAGTCAGAAATTCCAGTTTATCGTGACAGACTTTCCAATTGAGCATGACGATGTGCTGACAACTGGATTCTTCAAAGAACAACTTTATATTTCCGTTCCACCTGCCCATCCCTATGCCATGCGTGAGGAAATTACATTGGAAGATTTGGCAAACCTAACCATGCTCTTGCGGGCCGATTTGGGGATTTGGCAACCACTTGTGGATCAGCTAACACAAACCAAATTTATTGTCCAGACAGATTGGGAAGCCTTTGACGAACTGATCTCTGCTTCTGCTTTGCCAAGCTTTTCAACCAATATCACCCAGGCCGCCTCTGATAATCCAACCCAACGTGTGCATGTCCCAATCGTAGATAAGGAAGCCACAAAAACCTTTTACATCTCAACTTTGAAAAAGAATAAAAGTGTACTACTGCAACTCACTTGATAATACAAAAAAGTATGGTTCGGTTGAAAACCATACTTTTCTTTATCTTATGAATATTACTGACGAATCGCTCTTGGTAGGACAATAACGACTGCTGTAAAAAGAACGGCCCACATCATTGCTGATGGGAATACTGTTAAGGTCAAGACCAGACCTACTAGTTTTACCACAATATCAACTATTCCAGCTCTATCTAGAATATTAAAATGCCCTGACTTTACAGTCTCTGGATTTAATTGTTGCATCTCACGATACATCCAGACGTTACAAGCTGTTACCAGAAGAACAATGACCCCATAGAAGGTTTGAGCAACTGAATTGTTAAAATCAGCCGAAACAAGGGCTGTTGTATAAGGGAAAAAGGAGGAGAAAAAAAGTAGAACAATCGAACTCCAAACCAAATTGGTGTTGATTTTATCAACCACATCCCAACTACGATGCAGATTAACCCACATAGTTCCCAACCAGAAGAAAGAAATGGTGTAGGCGAAAAAATTGGTCCGCAAATCCCATAGAGCCTGCCAGCTAATCTGATCCGGCCGTTCCAATTCCAAAACTAAAATCGTCATGATAATCGCCAAGACGGCATCTGTAAAAGCGATTAAACGCTCTTTTGACATTAACATTTGTATAACAATCCTTTCTGTTTACTCCTCATTTCATGAAGTTCATTATTTTTGTGTCATAAAATAACCTGACTATTATACCATAAATTGCTAATGTTGAACCAAAGAGGACTATCTTCTTATTGATTCACCATTCCTAGATAATCTAATCCATAAAGCCCAGCATAACGACGCATGGTATATTCCCCCATTTTTAGCACTTCTTGTGTTGGCGCAGAGCCTTGAAAGATGAAATAAAACGCTTTTCCGATGAGCTGATCTTCGACACGATTATACTGTCGATCCAGAAAATTCCGTACCAAACCATTGATGCTATGCCAATAGACTGGTGAGCCAATCACAATTGTATCTGCTTCAAATAGCTTTGCTAGCACCTCTTCAAATTGATCATCTGAGAAATCTTGTCCGTAATCATAAATTTTATAATCTACTAGATGAAGCGTTTCAAAAGATTGATCTCCTAATAATTTTTTGGCTAAAGCGACGGTATTGCCATTTTTATTGGGACTACCGTTTAAAAATAATATTGTCATCCCACTTTCTCCTTATTTACCGCACTCTATACCTATTAAAATGATTTTCCAACAAATCCAGCAATAATTTCGACAGCTTTTGCTGAATGATGATCTTCAAAAAGTGTTGTATTTGTATTCAGACTAGAAATTTTTTCCATGTCTTCAGCTGATAATTCAAAGTCAAAAATATCAAAGTTTTCTTGAATGCGAGTTGGTGTAACGGACTTAGCCAATGAAACTAGGCCTAATTGCAAATGCCAGCGCAACATAACTTGAGAAGTCGTTTTCTCATATTTTCTAGCAATTTCAACTAAGACTGGATTTGAGAAGACATCGAATTGACCAGCAGCCAAAGCTCCCCAACTTTCCGCAACGACACCTTTTTCTGCCATATAGGCACGTTCTTCATTCCGTTGGTTAAAGACATGGAGTTCGATTTGGTTAACTGCTGGAGTTACCTCGTTAAAGGCGGCAAGGTTGGCTAATTGGTCTGATTTGAAATTTGATACACCAATAGCACGAATCTTACCTTCTTTGTAGAGTTCCTCCATAGCACGCCAAGCTCCAAAAATATCTCCAAATGGTTGGTGAATGAGATAAAGGTCTACATAATCCATGTCCAATCGCTCCAAGGATGCGGCAAATTCCTCTTTGGCTCCCTCATAAGAGAAATCTGAAACCCAGAGCTTAGTAGTGATGAAAAATTCCTCGCGCGGTAGGCCTGAAGCTTTGATAGCTTTACCAACAGCGACCTCATTGCCGTAGATTTGGGCGGTATCAAAATGACGATAGCCTACTCGAATCGCTTCTTCAACAACTGCTTGGCATTGCTCCAAATCAGGAATTTGGAAAACTCCAAATCCAACCATAGGCATTTTGATTCCGTTGTTAAGTGTTGTGTATTGCATTGTTTACCTCGTTTTTATCTATTTTCATTATTCAAATGGATAGTTAGGATTAAATATTTTTTTCAAAGAAAGGTATGATTGCCTCAAAGGCGACATCTACAAAAGGATGGAGGTCATACATGTCAAAGTGGCTTGCTTCAGGGACAACTACCCATTCTTTTACATCACTCTTTGCTGCATCAAAGATTTCACGAGATGCTGGTTGGCTCCAGGCATTTTCAGCAGTAACAACCAAGTACGGTTTGGTCATATCTTTCATGATATTGGTCACATTGTAATTGATCAGCTCTAATTGACTCCAAGCCACGACTTGATTGCTCCACCGTGCACGATTTCCACGAGCAGAATAGTAATATTGTGCCCCCTCTTCAAAGGCACGAGGTTGGAAATTAAGTGTAATTAGGTCACCTGTCCCATTTTCATAAGCTTCTTTAGCTATCCTTACTTCCTCTTCTGGCAAGAAGAATGATGTCATTGGCGAAGTTGAAATATCAGAAATAGCTGGCACGACTGCGGTAATGGCTTTTAAACGGCTATCTTTGACACCAGCAACAGACATATAAGAACTAGACCCACACATGCCTAAACCGCCAATGCGGTTCTTATCGACATAAGGAAGGCTCTCAAGAAAGTCTATCGCTCCTTCGATATCTGATTGTTTAACATCAGGAAGCTCTTGCTGGCGTGGGAAACCTTGACTTTCGCCAAAATAAGCGCCATCAAATACCAAGGTAACGTAACCCGCTTCTGTAAGTGCATCGGCATAAATGGCTTGAGCTTGTTCTTTTACGGAAAGCATGGGCCCCGTTACAACAATTGCCGGATAATTTTTATTCAAATCGAAGTTTGCAGGCAAGCGAAGGATACCTGCGAGGCGGAGGTTTAATTCTTTGTTCAAAAAAACAACATTTTGTGTTTGCATTATCAGTTCTCTCTTTCTTTAATGGGGTAGTTGCTTAGTAAAAGCTAGGCTTAGTAAAGGCAGTTCCTACTTCACCTAATCCCAAACTTTCACGATGGTAATCTTCTTTACCAGTGAGCAAGTCAACCACAAATTGCGCTACCGATTGTATTGATACTTGAGCGGAAGTAAAGGGCTCACCTTCAATTTAGCCAGCAGCCCCTAAGATTAATACTTTTTTCATTCCCTCTACATCACTTTTTCACTTAGTCATTTGCATGAATATCATAAGCAGTCAAAAGGTATTCGCCCACACCTGGCGCATCTGGATCATGAGATCCCTTTCCTTTATCAAGAGCACGGAGTTCGGCTAGTTCCTCAGCAGTTAATTCAAAGTCAAAAATATCTTTGTTGGAAGTCATACGGCTCTTTTTAGTTGATTTTGGCAAGACAACAATACCCTCTTGGTTGGCAAAACGCAAGATAATCTGACCAACATCTTTGCCATACTTACTTGCAAGTTTTGTGATCACAGGCTCTTCGAATAATTCTTTATTACCTTGTCCAAGCGGAGCCCACGCTTCAATAGTTACTTGATCTTTAGCAAGCAGGTTCCGTAATTCTTTTTGTTGAAAGTATGGGTTGAACTCAACTTGGTTGACAGCTGGGATAGTCGCAAAATTTGGAATAAATTGTTTCCAAAAGTTCGGTGTGAAGTTTGAAACACCGATGGATTTAATTTTACCAGCAGCTTTGGCTTCTTCAAGAGCTTTCCAAGCCTGCTCCACTTCCCCGTAAGGTTGATGAAGTAGATAGAGGTCAAGATAGTCAAGTCCCATTTTCTCTAGAGTCGCATCAATCGTTGACTTAGCAGTCTCATAGGCGAAATCTTGAATCCAAAGTTTGCTAGTGACAAAAATTTCTTCTCGTAGAATGCCTGAATCTTTGATCGCTTGACCGACTTCTTTTTCATTGAAATAAGCTTGCGCTGTGTCGATATGACGGTAGCCAACTTCCAAGGCTTCTTTCACTGCTGTATAAGTTGAACCATCCGCTGGAATTTGGAATACTCCAAAGCCAATTGCAGGAATCTTGTTTCCATCGTTTAATGTGATTTGTTGTGTCATATGTTTTTTCCTCTTTCTTATTTATGAATCTATTTTATTCTTAAAAGAGTGAATAGTACAATACTTATTGTTTATTGCAGTATTCATTTTACAAATACTGATAGACTATTCATCTGAGTCAGCTTTTTAAGATGAATGGTTTATCTTCATCAGTAACAGAAAGCTAAGGTCGTCTGAGCAGGTGTTGCTGATGTTTGTGAAGATTGTTAACCACAGGCAGCTAAAGTGATAATTGACGCTAGCCTAACTAATCCGATAAGTAAATGCTTATTATTCATCGTTTTTCCGTTTTAACTTGCCCCCTGTCCACCATCAACACCGTAAATAGCACCTGTCACAAATGAGGCTTGTTCAGAACCTAGAAAAACTGCCAGACTTGCAACTTCTTCGGGACGTCCAAATCGGTGCATTGGAATTAGTTGAGAAATAGCCTGCTCATGTGCCTGTGCTTCCTCAGCTGATAAATCTGTCAAATTCCAAATATCTGTACGAATCGCCCCTGGTGCAATGGCATTGACACGAACACCGTCATCCGCCAACTCCATGGCCCAGACACGTGTAAAGTTTTCAACAGCTGCCTTGGCACCGAGATACATAGACATATTTGGTCCACGGTGCTGAGCACCAACCGTTGAGAGGTTGATAATATTTCCCTTAGAGGCAAGAATAAACGGTAATGTTTGAATCGTGACATCCAACAAAGCCCGCACATCAAGAGCAAAGGCACGATCGTAATCTGCCATTGTCAACTCTTTAAGTGGTGTAACAGGTGCCCAACCTGCATTATTAACTAAAATATCCAACTGACCATTAAAGTCTGATCGAATTGTTTCTGCGATTTTAGTCACGTCTGCTGAATTCGTAATATCTGCTACAACATAACTAATTGCTTCATTAGCTTCAGAAACTTCTTTCAAGACTGCTTCACGACGGCCAGCAATAATTACCTTCGCACCTTCTTTTGCATAGCTTTCTGCAATGGCACGACCGATTCCTGATCCGCCACCTGTAACCAAGGCAACTTTATTTGTAAATAATTGAGTCATATTCGTTCTCACTTTCTTTTGATAGTATTAGTATAGTCCTAAAATAACCGTTTGAAAAATATCAATAATCTATACTAGTATTCAAAAATGAATAGTCAAATTTCAAATTAAGTCATCAAAAAAGTCAGTTGACCCTTGTCTAACTGACTCTGAGACTATAAAGTTATTAACTTAGTGCTAAGTAATCCTCTTCTGACACAGGCTCCAACCACTCTGTTTTGGTATTGTCACCTGGTACTTCGACCGCAATATGTGAAAACCAGGAATCACCTTTGGCACCGTGCCAATGTTTGACATTTGCTGGAATAACAAGAACCTTTCCAGGTTCAAGACTGACTGCTTCCTTTCCCTCTTCCTGATACCAACCTTGGCCAGCAGTACAAATCAAGATTTGCCCACCACCCTTATCTGCTCGATGAATATGCCAATGATTGCGACAACCAGGCTCAAAGGTAACATTGGCAAGAAAGAGCGGTGACTGTTCATCAACAAGCGGATTGAGGAAAGACTGCCCATCAAAATACTGTGCAAAGGCCACATTTTCCTGCCCTTGTCCAAAGATGTTTTCTTCATCAAAGCTTACTTTATCTGACATATTTTATTTCTCCTCTTCTGTCCAAATACCTTTTGCCAGACGAAAGACTGCCCAAGCCTTTGGCCATCCCGCATAAAATGCGACGTGAGTAATAACAGCCACAATCTCTTCTGTTGTGACACCATTATTTTTGGCATTTTGAAGATGATGCTCTAGTGAACTGTCTGTAATTCCCTGAGACATCAAGGCCACAACTGTAATCATACTACGTGTCTTTAAATCAATAGCTGGGTTGTTCCAGTTTTCTCCAAACAAAATATCATCATTAAAGTGAGCAAATTCTGGTGCAAAGTCCCCTAGAATATCACGCCCAGCAGTCTGTTTAATAGTCATTTTTCTATTCCTTTCATATCTGAAATAATGCAAAGTGAAAAGGTTGGAAAAAAGCATCTTCCTTCCCTTTTCTCCCTTTAGTTTTCTCCATTTTTTCTCTGTTCAATCAAACGCAAGAACATGTCAACTGTTGAAGCATCTTGGTGATTGAAAAACAGACTTTCTTTTGTATCAAGTTCTGCAATGACTGTCATATCCTCATCCGTTAAGTTAAAATCAAAAACATCAATATTCTCAGCCATACGCTCTGGTTTTACTGATTTTGTCAAGCAGACGATACCACGCTCCACCTGCCAACGAACCATAATTTGAGCTGTGGACTTACCATATTTTTCCGCAATCGCCACTAGTGTCGGATGAGAAAAGATGCCATTTCTACCTTCTGCAAAAGTAGCCCATGACTCCATCTGAACATTGTTTTTGATCATATTCTCTTGTGCGAAAATCTGTTGATTAAACGGATGGGTTTCAACTTGATTGACCTGTGGGGTGATTTCATTAAAAGCCACCAGATCACTCAGACGATCGGGATAGAAATTGCTGACACCAATGGCACGCAGTTTCCCTTCTTTATACAAGTCCTCCAGGGCATGATAAGAACCATAGTAATCTGAAAAAGGCTGATGAAGGAGCATCAAGTCTAGATAATCTAAGCCCATGACCTCCAAGGAATGTAGAACAGCTTTTCTCGTTTTCTCATAACCGTAATGCTCTAGCCAGACTTTGCTAGTAATGAAAAATTCTTCCCTTGGCAAACCTGATTCTGCGATAGCTTCACCAACTTCTTTTTCATTGGCATAAGACTGAGCCGTATCAAAATGACGATAGCCAACCTTAATAGCATCAAGTACAGCCTGCTTGGTTTCACTAGCAGGAATTTGGAAAACACCAAATCCTAAAATCGGCATTTTAACACCGTTGTTTAATACTACATGTTGCATTTGACTCGCCTCACTTTCTGACTATTAGTATAGTCCTATTTTCAAATATGTACAATAGCAATATTTAATACTAGTATTCATAATCGATATACCTACTAGAGAAAAAACGATGGAAAACTATTTCCACCGTTTCATATCATTTGTAAACTTCCGATTACTTCACATTCTCTTTAATCCAATTTTCGACATGTGCAGTACTATCAGTATTCGCTAAGCTTGCAGTCGAATTGCCGGTCGAATTTGCTGAGCAAGCAGCTAGCAAAATGGTTGCAATCGCTGTTGTTGTAAACAATTTTATTTTTTCTTGAGTTCATTTCTGTACCTCTAAATCTTTTTTCTTGTCCTTTGCACATGATTTAGTATAAACGATAAAAACTCGTGGGTAAAATAGTGATTTTTGATAACAGTATTCAGAATGTGAATACTAGAATAGATTTAACTCTTCTCCGTCAACTATATTTATTCTGTTCCTGAGAATGTTAAAAATATTTTCAAGCCTCCTCACCCCATTTTCATATTCATTGATTTTACTATTTAATTGATTTTGAATACCTTCAATCTCAGATTCTACCTGCTCAATCGTTAGCTCCTGCGATAAGTTTAGCTTTGAGCGCTCATACTTAGCTAGTCGCTTAGTGTCTTGATTCTCACTTTGTAGGTTTACAACTACTTCTGCCATTTTATTTAATGTGGCATTTTTTTCTTGTAAGTTTGTTAGATAAATTGCAAGAAAAAGTGCAACATTTATTTGAACTCGTTCAAGAAAGCTTCAACGGCTGTTCTGTAAGCTAAACATTTTCGCGGTCGGTGATTGATG
>NZ_JBHRZV010000025.1:0-51690 GCF_042649745.1 Streptococcus caprae
GAGTTCCTTTTAATGTGTTTGTGGTGAACTACATTATATCTCTCTGGGATGTTTTTTCATACTCTCAACTGGCTAACTTCATTTTAGAACTTTCAAAAACGAGTTTATCACCATTTTAGTCAATGAACTGACTGTTTTTCTTGTCTTTTGTGAGAAAATGTGTTATAGTATTAAAAATAATAACGAAAGGAGGCGAGGTTTTACCCCGCCTCTTGTCTATGTTTGCTACTAGAATATCTTTACTGATGTTAGAGTAGCACGCATTGCTTGAAATAGAAATGGAGGTAAGTCCTATCGCAACGATTGTAGAACTAGTAACGGAAGTGGTTGCTCCGCTCATTACCGAGCCTTACGAATTAGTCGACGTCGAGTATGAAAAGATGGGTTCTGACTACGTGCTGTCGATTTTGGTAGATAAGCCAGGGGGGATTGCAGTCGATGATACCGCAGACTTAACGGATATTATCAGCCCAGCCCTTGACAATATTAAGCCGGATCCTTTTCCAGACCAATATATGTTGGAGGTTTCCAGCCCTGGTTTGGAACGCCCCTTGAAGACCAAAGAGAGTCTGGAAGCAGCAGTTGGTAAGTATATCAATGTCAGTCTCTATAAGAATTTGGAGAAGAGTAAAATCTTCCAGGGAGACCTTGTTAGCTTTGATGGTCAGGAATTAGTCATCAACTATCTGGATAAGACTCGCAAAAAAACAATCACCATTCCCTACGACCTTGTCGCTAAGGCTCGCTTGGCAGTTAAACTATAAGAAAGGACCGAATTGAGACCATGTTTCTTTTGTCGACTAAAGACAAAAATGAATAGATCTCAACACAGATTACCATGAGCAAAGAAATGCTAGAAGCCTTCCGTATTTTGGAAGAAGAAAAACACATCAACAAAGAGGACATCATCGAGACGGTTAAGGAGTCCCTCAAATCTGCCTACCGCCGGCGCTACGGTCAGTCTGAATCTGCTGTTGTGGAATTTAATGAAAAGACGGGTGACTTCCAAGTCTTCACTGTCCGTGAAGTCGTTGAGGAAGTTTTTGACAGCCGTTTGGAAATCAGCCTCAAGGATGCCCTTGCAATCTCATCTGCCTATGAACTAGGTGATAAGATTCGCTTTGAAGAAGCGCCTAAGGAATTCGGCCGTGTCGCTGCCCAATCTGCCAAGCAGACCATTATGGAAAAAATGCGCCGTCAAATGCGCGAAGTGACTTATAATGAGTACAAGGAGCATGAAGGCGAGATCATGACGGGAACGGTTGAACGTTTTGACGACCGCTTTATCTACGTTAACCTTGGTTCCTTGGAAGCTCAGCTATCTAAGCAAGACCAAATCCCAGGTGAGACCTTCAAATCACACGATCGTATTGAAGTTTATGTCTACAAGGTAGAAAACAACCCTCGCGGTGTGAACGTATTTGTAAGCCGTAGCCACCCAGAATTCATCAAACGCATTATGGAACAAGAAATTCCAGAAGTTTATGATGGAACGGTTGAAATCATGGCGGTTTCTCGTGAGGCTGGTGACCGAACTAAGGTTGCTGTCCGTTCGCATAATCCAAACGTTGACCCAATTGGTACAATTGTAGGTCGTCGCGGAGCAAATATCCAAAAAGTTATCAGCAAGTTCCACCCAATGCGCCTCGATGCCAAGACTGGCCTGGTTGTTCCTGTGGAAGAAAACATCGACGTTATCCAGTGGGTTGAGGATGAAGCAGAATTCATCTACAACGCTATCGCCCCAGCTGAAGCTGACCAAGTTATCTTTGACGAAAACGATGCCCGCAAGGCTCTCGTTGTCGTACCTGATAACAAGTTATCTCTGGCTATCGGTCGCCGTGGACAAAACGTTCGCTTGGCCGCTCACTTGACTGGCTTCCGCATCGATATCAAATCAGCGACTGAATTTGAAGCAATGGAAGCGGAACTCTACGGGACTGAAGAACCTGCTCTTGAAGAAGAAATGGCTAGCGAAGAAGCCTAAGAAAGTCAAGGTGTTTGGATGGCAAAGACAAGAAAAATACCGCTCAGAAAATCGGTCGTGTCAGGTGAAATCATCGATAAACGAGACCTGCTTCGGATTGTCAAGTCCAAGGAAGGTGAGATTTCCATCGACCCGACAGGCAAGAAAAACGGCCGTGGTGCCTATATCAAATTAGATAATACAGAAGCCGCTCTTGCCAAGAAAAAGCAAGTGTTCAACCGCAGTTTTTCCATGGAAGTTCCTGAAGAATTTTACGATGAATTGATTGCCTATGTTGATCACAAGGTCAAAAGAAGAGAGTTAGGCCTTGAATAAGACAGAAAAACTCTTGAATTTATTGGGACTGGCCCGACGGGCTGGTAAGATTATTTCTGGTGAGGAACTGGTGGTCAAGGCCATCCAGACCGGCCAAGCTAGACTGATTTTCCTGGCCTTAGATGCAGGTCCTAATCTATCCAAGAAGATTACCGATAAAAGTAACTACTATGAAATAGAAGTCTCCACAGTGTTTACGACACTGGAATTAAGCTCTGCTATTGGCCAAAGCCGCAAGGTGCTTGCCATTACAGATGCTGGATTTTCAAAGAAAATGAGGACTCTTATGGATTAAGAATAGGAGGACAAGATTTGTCTAAGAAACGTTTGAATGAAATTGCCAAAGAAATCGGCAAAACCAGTAAGGAGGTCGTCGCCAAGGCTCTGGAACTTGGCCTCGATGTCAAAACCCATGCTTCGAGCGTGGATGAAGCAGGTGCTAAACGCATCGCGGATGCTTTTGGAAATGGCGGAGCTGCTAAACCAGCTGCTCCAAAAGCAGAGAAAAAAGCTGAAGTTAAGCCAGCAACACCAGCTCCCAAGGCTACAGTAGCTGAAGCAAAAGCTGAGGTCAAATCAGCTCCAACAAGTGAAACTAAATCAGCTGCTGAACAAAAGCCAGCAGAAGCTAAACCTGCTGAAACAGCAGCAACAACCGAAAGCAAGCCAGCGGTACGTCGTCCGAAAAGCCGTAACTTTAAGGCCGAGCGGGAGGCACGTGCTAAAGAACAGGCTGAGCGTCGTGCTAACGGACTAGGACGCGACAACGGCAACCGTCGCCAAGATGATCGTCGTCGTGATAATCGTGATAACCGTCCTGCACAAGGCAATAAACCACGTCAAGAGCAAGGTGGCCGCCAACAGGATCGTCGCCGTGATAATCGTCAAGGAGGCTTTAACGGAGGGAATAACCGACCAACCCAAAGCCAACAAGGTCGTTCTGCTGCGCCGAAAATTGACTTCAAGGCCCGCGCCGCCGCTCTGAAGGCAGAGCAAAATGCGGAATACTCTCGTAATAGCGAAGAGCGTTTCCGTCAGGAGCAAGAGGCAAAGGAACGCCGAGCTCAAGCACAACAAGCTGCACGTCAAGCTAACCTTAAGGCTCAAGAAGAAGAACTTAAAGCCCAGGTAGCAGCTCAAGCAGCTGTAGAGAGTGTGACAGCAGTCGAAACAACTACGCCGGCACCAACGGCTCAAGACACCCGCCGTAAAAAGCAAGCCCGTCCAGAGAAATCACGTGAATTTACGCGTGAAAATGAAAATGAAGATGGACCAAAAACAAAAAACAAGAAAAACTGGAACAAGCAAAACCAAGTGAGAAATCAGAAAAACAGTAACTGGAATAGTAAGAAAAATAAAAAAGGCAAGAATAATCGTAACGATGCTCCAAAACCAGTAACCGAGCGTAAATTCCACGAATTGCCAAAAGAATTTGAATATACTGAAGGCATGACCGTTGCAGAAATCGCAAAACGTATTAAGCGCGAGCCTGCAGAAATCGTTAAAAAACTCTTCATGATGGGTGTGATGGCCACGCAAAACCAATCACTGGATGGCGATACTATCGAACTCCTCATGGTAGATTATGGTATTGAAGCTAAGGCTAAGGTAGAAGTGGATAATGCTGATATCGAGCGCTTCTTTGTCGAAGAAGGCTACCTCAATCCAGAAAATATGGTTGAGCGAGCGCCAGTTGTTACCATCATGGGACACGTTGACCACGGTAAGACAACCTTGCTTGATACCCTACGTAATTCACGTGTCGCCACAGGTGAAGCTGGAGGAATTACTCAGCATATCGGGGCCTACCAAATTGAAGAAAATGGCAAGAAAATCACCTTCTTGGATACACCAGGTCACGCAGCCTTTACGTCTATGCGGGCTCGTGGTGCTTCTGTAACGGATATCACCATCCTGATTGTAGCGGCGGATGACGGTGTTATGCCACAGACTATCGAAGCCATCAACCACTCTAAGGCTGCTGATGTACCAATCATCGTTGCTATCAACAAGATTGATAAACCAGGTGCCAACCCTGAACGGGTTATCGGAGAATTGGCAGAGCACGGTGTTATTTCAACTGCCTGGGGCGGTGACTCTGAGTTTGTTGAAATTTCTGCCAAGTTTGGTCAAAACATCGAAGAACTTCTTGAAACTGTTCTTCTCGTTGCTGAAATTCAAGAGCTCAAGGCAGACCCAACCGTTCGTGCCATTGGTACCGTTATCGAGGCTCGTTTGGATAAAGGAAAAGGTGCGGTCGCAACCCTCTTGGTTCAACAAGGAACCTTGAATGTCCAAGACCCAATCGTTGTTGGGAATACCTTTGGACGGGTTCGTGCCATGACTAACGACCTTGGTCGTCGTGTTAAAACCGCTGAGCCATCTACACCAGTATCTATCACAGGTCTGAACGAAGCACCTATGGCCGGAGATCACTTTGCGGTTTATGAGGATGAAAAAGCAGCCCGTGCAGCTGGTGAAGAACGTGCTAAGCGTGCCCTCCTCAAACAACGTCAGGCAACCCAACGTGTCAGCCTTGAAAACCTCTTTGATACCCTTAAAGCTGGTGAAGTTAAGACTGTTAATGTCATCATCAAGGCCGATGTGCAAGGTTCGGTTGAAGCCTTGGCATCATCCCTTCTCAAAATTGATGTTGAAGGTGTTCGTGTCAACGTGGTTCACTCTGCCGTCGGTGCGATCAACGAATCTGATATTACCCTGGCTGAAGCATCAAATGCCGTTGTGATTGGATTTAACGTCCGTCCGACACCGATTGCGCGTCAACAGGCAGAGACTGATGATGTTGAAATCCGTCTCCACTCTATCATCTACAAGGTTATCGAAGAAATCGAAGATGCCATGAAAGGGATGCTGGATCCTGAGTTCCAAGAAAAAATCATCGGTGAAGCGATTGTCCGTGAAACCTTCAAGGTATCTAAGGTCGGAACTATCGGTGGATTTATGGTTATCAACGGTAAGGTTACCCGTGACTCTAGCGTCCGCGTTATCCGTGACGGCGTCGTGATTTTTGATGGTAAATTGGCCAGCTTGAAACACTATAAGGACGACGTTAAAGAAGTCGGTAACGCCCAAGAGGGTGGTCTCATGATTGAGAACTTCAACGATCTCAAGGTTGATGATATCCTTGAAGCCTACATCATGGAAGAGATTGTCCGTAAGTAAGTTTTAGGACGATAACCATAGCAGAGCTGAAACTAAAAGTTTACTCTGTCATGTCCTCCAATTACTTTAGAAAGGAACTACTATGGGAAATTCATTTCGTGTGGACCGGGTCGGGATGGAAATCAAGCGTGAAGTCAATGAGATTTTGCGACTGAAAGTCCGTGACCCTCGAGTTCAAGATGTCACCATTACTGATGTTCAAATGCTGGGCGATTTGTCTACAGCAAAGGTCTTCTACACTATCCATTCTACCCTAGCCTCTGACAATCAAAAGGCACAGATTGGACTGGAAAAGGCCAAGGGAACCATCAAGCGTGAACTTGGTAAGAACTTGACCATGTATAAGATTCCTGACCTGGAATTCATCAAAGATGAATCCTTGGAATACGGGAACAAAATCGACCAAATGCTCCGCAATTTGGAGAAAAAAGATTAAAGAAAAAATCTGTCCCCTGTGGCAGATTTTTTTCTTTTTTGTAACCCAAACCATCAGTTATTCGTTATACTATTGAATAAGGGAAGATGCATCAACTTGTTGAAGGGAGGTGAGAAAGTGAAGTTGGATGACTACGAACTACTTTTAATTGGCTATGCTAGAGAGATTACAGCCTATCTGATTAAGGGTGGGGCCAATCCTGCCCATGCCCAGGAAATTAGTCAGGACGTTCTCCTCCAGATGCTGGAAGCAGACCTGTTGGTCCCACCTGAAAAGATGCGGGCCTGGATGTATCGAACTGCCATCAGACGCTACATTGATAATTATCGCAGGGACAAACGCTACTACGATATCCTCCAAAAACACTTTTTCACCCCAGAGACCCTGGTCACCTATGACCAGGATGATTATGGCTTTCTCTACGATGCCATAGCAGAGCTGGCTGAGGACGATCAGCTCCTGCTGGATTTGTACTATTTCCAAGGCTTTTTAGCCAAAGAAATTCAAGAAATCACAGGATTTAGCTATTCTCATGTCAAAATCAAGCTCATGCGAGCCAGACAGCGGCTCAAGACCATACTAACGAAAGCAGGTTATCATCATGACATTCTATAAAAAATTCCCAAAATCATCAGGCACCAAGACAACAAGCACCTCAGATCCCCTCATGCAGATTGCCAAGAAACAAAAACGTAAGAACCGTTGGCGGACAGTCCTCATCAGTAGCCTAGCCAGCCTCACCCTCCTTGTAGCAGGGACTAAGGTCCTAACAGAAATTACCAGTAGTCATGGTCGACAGGTCCAAGATTACTACCAGACCTTATCTGAAATTGCCTATCCTAACGTAGATTACAGGTCTTCCTACTTTGAACCCAGCTCCAATTTTTCAGGTCAGTTTGTATCGGATAGGACTAAGGATATTGATGGAATTCAGGTTTTTTATGAACGCTATATCAGAAACTATAGTCTTACAGGGGCTGTTTACGGTAATGGCATGTCTACAACAACAGACCAGGAAGGGATGACTTACACGCGGCTTTCCAATCTCAAGGTTCCAATATTCTACAATGTCAAACATACCTATGATGAGACCAGTGAAAATCCTTACGATAAGACTGCCCAGGAGCTCAGCTATGTTAAGGAGATGACCGATCAGGCAGTAGAAGTTGCCCTAACCTTTGATAAGGCCTATACCATAGCAGAAATAGCAGAGCTGGTACCAGACAACCTCAAGGTGGAGTGGTACTGGATAGGAACCGAAAGTACTTTTGACACCAGCCAACTTGGTCCAAGCAACCAATTAGGCCTTGAAATCTATGACCAAGCAGAACTCTCAGCCCAACAAATTGATCAGCTTGAACAAATCGATTCTGCGGAAGAATATAGTCAAGCTTATGAAAAATTAGTCCAAGAAAATGGGGAATTGACAGACGAAAAAATTATCAACAATAACTTTACCTACTTCAAGAAATATGCTCAAAAGGCCTTGGATAAGGGCTGGCTTGAACTTATTAGCATAGGCTCAGAAGACGGAACTTGGACGGCTGATCAAGATCTTAAAGTCTTTCTAGATAAGTACAAAACCGGTACTGAGGCTAAATTTGCAGGAATTATCGTCACAGGTCGGGCAGAAAACTTTGCCCAACTGGAAGACAAGGACTGGATTTTTGCTTCCTCTATCGGTCAATCCGTCCAAATCCAACCCTACCACAAACTAGACAAATAAAAACAGGATTAGGGGCGACCAAGTGTTGCCTCTTTTGTACTCTTTCAAAATCAAAGTTATAGATTGTTAGGATTCCTTACTTAACTACATTTATACCTGCGTCAACCTGCCTTGTCTCTTTTGATTTTGAGTGAGTATTAGAGTGGGTCGGGCCTTATTGACGAAGATATGCGAACTTCCCCTAGAATTGTAAAGGGATTTCATCAAAATACTTGCAATTCTCTCGTTTTTTGTTAAAATAGATAGGTAAAGTTAGACTGTATTGCCTACTGTCTATCTATAAAATATATTTTATTGGAGGCTTTTACCAAAATGGCAAAAGAAAAATACGATCGTAGCAAACCCCACGTTAACGTTGGTACCATTGGACACGTTGACCACGGTAAAACTACTTTGACTGCAGCTATCACAACTGTATTGGCACGTCGCTTGCCTTCATCAGTTAACCAACCAAAAGACTATGCGTCTATCGATGCTGCTCCAGAAGAACGCGAACGCGGTATCACAATCAACACTGCGCACGTTGAGTACGAAACTGAAAAACGTCACTATGCGCACATCGACGCGCCAGGACACGCGGACTACGTTAAAAACATGATCACTGGTGCTGCCCAAATGGACGGTGCGATCCTCGTAGTAGCTTCAACTGACGGACCAATGCCACAAACTCGTGAGCACATCCTTCTTTCTCGTCAGGTAGGTGTTAAACGCCTTATCGTCTTCATGAACAAGATCGACCTTGTTGACGACGAAGAATTGCTTGAACTCGTTGAAATGGAAATCCGTGACCTCTTGTCAGAATACGATTTCCCAGGTGACGATCTTCCAGTTATCCAAGGTTCAGCTCTTAAAGCCCTTGAAGGTGACTCTAAATACGAAGATATCATCATGGAATTGATGAACACAGTTGACGAGTACATCGAAGAGCCAGTTCGTGACACTGACAAGCCATTGTTGCTTCCAGTCGAAGACGTATTCTCAATCACTGGACGTGGTACTGTAGCTTCTGGACGTATCGACCGTGGTACTGTTCGTGTCAACGACGAAATCGAAATCGTTGGTATCAAAGAAGAAACTACTAAAGCAGTTGTTACTGGTGTTGAAATGTTCCGTAAACAGCTTGACGAAGGTCTTGCAGGGGACAACGTTGGTGTGCTTCTCCGTGGTGTACAACGTGACGAAATCGAACGTGGACAAGTTATCGCTAAACCAGGTTCAATCAACCCACACACTAAATTCAAAGGTGAAGTCTACATCCTTTCTAAAGAAGAAGGTGGACGTCACACTCCATTCTTCGACAACTATCGTCCACAGTTCTACTTCCGTACAACTGACGTAACTGGTTCAATCAAATTGCCAGCAGGTACTGAAATGGTAATGCCTGGTGATAACGTAACTATCGACGTTGAATTGATCCACCCAATCGCCGTTGAACAAGGTACTACTTTCTCTATCCGTGAAGGTGGACGTACTGTTGGTTCAGGTATCGTTACTGAAATCGAAGCTTAAGAACATTAAGTTCCCAATTTAACAATTATAGAGTCAGACAACTCTTAAACCTCATCTTTGGATGGGGTTTTTAAGTTATTTTTTGAAAATTCCATAGAATGACTTTGAAAGCCTCTGAAAGTATGATAAAATAGAGAAGTATTAGGTGTCTGGCCTTGGTCCAGAACTCTAAAATAATCAAAAAGAGGTATGTGAAATGTCACGTAAACCATTTATCGCTGGTAACTGGAAAATGAATAAAACTCCAGAAGAAGCTAAAGCTTTCATCGAAGCTGTTGCCTCAAAATTGCCATCGTCTGACCTTGTTGAAGCTGGTATCGCAGCACCTGCCCTTACCCTTGCAACTGCTATTGAAGCTGCTAAAGGATCTGACCTTAAAATCGCTGCACAAAACAGCTACTTTGAAAATGCTGGTGCCTTCACTGGTGAAAACTCTCCACAAGTTATCGCTCAAATGGGTGCTGACTATATCGTGATCGGTCACTCAGAGCGTCGTGACTACTTCCATGAAACTGATGAAGACATCAACAAGAAAGCAAAAGCTATCTTTGCTAACGGCCTTGTTCCAATCATCTGCTGTGGTGAATCTTTGGAAACTTACGAAGCTGGCAAAGCTGTTGAATTCGTAGGTGCTCAAGTATCTGCTGCCTTGGCTGGTTTGACAGACGAGCAAGTATCATCACTCGTTATCGCATATGAACCAATCTGGGCAATCGGTACTGGTAAATCTGCGACTCAAGACGATGCACAAAACATGTGTAAAGCCGTTCGTGATGTCGTAGCAGCTGACTTTGGTCAAGCAGTAGCAGATAAGGTTCGCGTTCAATACGGTGGTTCTGTAAAACCTGAAAACGTTGCAGAATACATGGCGTGTCCAGACGTTGACGGTGCTCTTGTAGGTGGAGCTTCTCTTGAAGCAGAAAGCTTCCTTGCCCTTCTTGATTTTGTCAAATAAGCCTATTTAAACACAAAACCACTGCCGAGACCGGCAGTGTCAGATTGAGGACAAACTTCCCTGCTAGGAGGTTTGTCTTTTATTTTCCTCTTTTATGATAAAACCCCGCGTTGCACTTCATTTTACAACGCGGGGAAAGTTTAAATTTTGAAATTTTACCCATCCTATTTTCTTATAATCATTAGTTACCGCTCAATGTGAAGAATGATGCAGCTTGTTGAGTAGAATTTCTACAAATAACATAGGAATAGACTGTAGGTCCACAATAGAACTCGCATTGAGAGATTTTCCGGGTAATACAATCGTGTGTTTGAATAATTTTGAAAGGGGAGATTTTGCATTCAAGGTAATCAAGAAGGAGTTTGCTGGCATATGATGTTCAACTTCTTTCAAGGCTTGATTAAAGTTTTCTTTTGTTCCAGAGAGAGAAAAATAGACAAGGGTTGTATCTTCTTGAATCAGTTTATTAATATGTGCGGAATGATTGATATCTTCCGTACAGATGGAAGGTATGCTCAAATCTTCTAAACCAAACTGTAGGGCCTTGGCAGGCAGAGAGGAGAAAAAGATACCGACAAGAATATTTAAATTTGGATTTATTAAGGCTTCAATGAGGGAATCCAATTCCCTTTTGTTGATTGAACTAAGGGATTGAACCATATCCTGATATTCCAGTAGAAAGCTAGAGTAGGATTGTGAAGAATTTTGAGGGTGCTGTTGTTTTAATTCGCTTAATAAGGTAAACCGAAAATCCTTGTAACCATCATAGCCCATTGATTGACAGAATCGAAGAACAGCCGAGGTTGAAGTGTGAGCTAATTTAGCAATTCTTGTAATGGTGTAGGTTTCCACAGTGTCCGGCCTTGAGAGCAAATAGTTGGCGACTTTTTGTTCAGCAGGGGAGAGTGATCCTATTTTAGTTTGAATAGCTTGTAATAAGGTCATAATCACTTTTCCTTTCAAAGAATACAATTTTTTAATAAAAAAGAGGATTTAAGGTTGTAAAATCAGCTTTCATCATAGTCCCTAGACTCCAAGTTTGCTTTAAAAATTTAAAGAGAATTTGGAAGTTTGTTGTTACAAATTATTAAAAAATTAAGTACTATTTTCTTTCTTCATTCTTTTAAGAGTGTAGCAACTTGTCTTAATTATGTTCAGTCTATAAGCTTTTTCGCTAATAATATATTGTTTTGAAAAAAATGTCAAATAAAAATGATAAAGTTATCAAAAAGCATTGACAACGCTTACATAAAAGGGTATGATTACATTGTAAAAATTATCAAATCTCTTTGAAAAAATTACCGATTTTTAAAAAAGGGAGTTAAGAAAGGAGCCTAGTATGGCTAAAAATTATGATGATTTGGCTAAGGATATCGTTGCTCATGTGGGTGGTGAAGAGAATGTTGCCAATCTCGTACACTGTATTACAAGATTGCGTTTTACCTTGCGTGATGAGTCTAAGGCAGATACGGATTATTTGATGAACCATGATGGTGTTGTTACAGTAGTTAAAGCTGGTGGACAATATCAAGTGGTTATTGGAAATCATGTTTCTGATGTTTATGCAGCTGTTTTAAAGACTAGCAATATCAAGGGTAGCGGTAGTATTGATGTAGACGAAGGTGATGAAGATTTACCAAAGGGTAGTCTACTAGACCGCTTTATCGCCCTTATGTCAGGACTTTTCCAACCTATCTTAGGTGTTTTGTCTGGGGCTGGTATCTTGAAAGGGCTCGCTGCTCTTTTGGTTGCCATGGGTGTTGAGAAGACAACAGGTATTTACTTGATTATCCAGGCTGCAGGTGATGGATTTTTCCAATTCTTACCGATGGCTTTGGCCTTTACAGCGGCACGGAAATTTAAATCTAGTGAATTTATTGCTTTGGCTGTTGCTGGAGCAATGCTCTATCCGAGTCTTGTGAATCCAGCCGATGTTGAACCTTTGATGACCTTGTTTAAAGGAACCATTTTTGAGTCAAATGTATTCATGACCTTTTTAGGAGTCCCGGTTATCTTACAGTCTTACTATTCAACCGTAGTTCCCATTATTGTTGCAGTTTGGTTTGCTAGTAAGGTTGAAAAATTCTTTAAAAATATCATTCCAGATGTGGTCAAACTGGCCTTAGTTCCTGCCTTTACCTTGTTGATTTCTGTACCGATTTCTATTCTCTTGATTGGTCCAATCTCATCATGGGCTGCTGATACTGTTGGTGGTGTTATTGCAACAGTCATTGGTTATAATTCAGTTATCGCCTATGCTCTTGTCGGAGGTTTTTGGCAAGTATTGGTTATGTTTGGTTTACACTGGGGCTTGATTCCAATTGCCTACCAAAACTATCAATCGATTGGATTTGACACTGTATTACCAGGGTCATTTGGAGCTTCTTTTGCTCAGATTGGTGTCCTTCTAGCTGTTATCCTTAAAACTAAAGAAGCTAAAGTTAAACAAATTGGTTGGCCTGCCTTTGCAACTGGTATCTTTGGTATTACTGAACCAGCAATTTATGGGGTTACCTTACCAATGAAGATTCCTTTTATCATCAGCTGTGTGGCAGCCATGATTGCAGGTGGTTTGGCAGGTCTGTTGAAGTTGGTTTCCTATACATCTGGTGGACTGGGGATTTTCAAATATCCAACTTTTCTTGATCCAGCGGGTGTTAATACCATGAATATGTGGCATGGTGTTATCGTTAGTGTGTTTGCCTTCATCTTAGGTTTTGTTTTGATGATGTTTGTTAAAGTTCCAACCCTTTATGGAAATAAAGAGCAAGCAGTTGTACAAGAAACAAAAGAAGATGATCATGTTGTTGAGCCAACGGTAATTAGTAATCAGATTCTGCAAAGTCCCCTTAAAGGACAAGTTGTTGCTTTGACTGATGTTCCAGACCCTGTTTTTGCTACAGGAGCTATGGGACAAGGGGTTGCAATTGCACCTACAGAAGGTAAAGTAGTTTCACCAATTTCTGGTCGTGTAAAATTACTATTTCCTACCAAACATGCTATTGGTTTAGAAACAGATGCTGGTGCGGAAGTTCTGATTCATATCGGTATGGATACTGTTAATTTAGAAGGTAAACATTTCACTGCTCATGTTAGTGAGGGAGATCAAGTTACAGTTGGACAAAGGCTTATTAGCTTTGATTTTGAAGCCATAAGCAGAGAAGGCTATTCTGTAGTTACCCCAATTATTGTGACAAATTCAAAAGATTTTGTATCCATTGAAAACTTAGCGAGTGGAGATATTGATCAGGGCGATGATTTGTTGGCTCTCGTTGTTAATTAGTTGAAAGACACAGATTCTGATTTTAACTGATTTTGAATGGTTAAAGTGATTACAACCATATCTATAAAGCGTGAGCAAGGTCAATTTCTGATAGAATCTGACGATGCTTACGCTTTTTATACTCATCTATAATTGAAAGAGCTGATGAAATAAGTAAAGTTATCAATAGCTATGATAACAAAGAAATGGTATTCGGAGGGTAAGGGAATGCAAGGATATTTTCAAGAGGGCTTTTTGTGGGGAGGTGCAACCGCCGCAAATCAAGTGGAGGGGGCTTGGAATGTAGATGGAAAAGGAATGTCGGTGGCTGACGTTGCAAGATTTCGTCCAGGTGTTGACAAAGCAGACTATAAGTCTCAATGGCATGTTTCATTAAATGATATTGTGGAAGCCAAGAATTCCCAAGACGAAGTTTATTTTGCTAAGCGTCATGGGATTGATTTTTACCATCGTTATCCAGGAGACCTAGCTTTATTTGGAGAACTGGGTTTCAAGGTGATGCGTGTATCCATTGCCTGGACACGACTTTTTCCGAAGGGAGATGAGCAAGAGCCAAATCCTTTGGGGATAGAATTTTACCATAAGCTTTTTGATGAGATGTTAAAAAATGGGATTGAGCCCTTGGTGACCCTATCTCACTATGAAATGCCCTTGCACCTTGTTGAGGAGTATGGTGGATGGGTTTCCAAGCAGGTTATTCAATTTTTCACACGATTTAGTCAGGTGTGTTTTGATGAATACGGGGATAAGGTTAAATATTGGTTAACCTTTAATGAAATTGACAGTGTTTTTCGCCATCCTTTCACGACAGTTGGAGTTTTGGAAGAAAAATATGAGACCAAGGAAAAGGCCGAGGAAGCTATCTACCAAGCTGTACACAATCAGTTTGTTGCCAGTAGTCTAGCAACAAGGCAATTGAAAGCTAAAAATCCTGATGCCCTTATGGGAGCCATGCTCACTAAAACGACAACCTATCCAGAGACCTGCCATCCCTTGGATGTTGCCTTAGCTCAGAAAACCAATCGTCAGAATTACTTTTACTCCGATGTTCAAGTTAGAGGGCGCTATCCACAATATATTCTCAATTATCTTCAAGAAAAGAATTTTCAGGTTGAGATGACAGAAGAGGAATTGGAACTTATTCGAACTTATAAGGTAGACTTCTTGTCTTTTAGTTATTATATGACGATGGTTGATTCTATTCATGCAGGAGAGCGCGAGATTGTTGGTGGAAATTTAGTGCAAGGGGTTAAGAATCCTTATCTTGAGGCTAGTGATTTTGGTTGGCAAATTGACCCTGTCGGTTTGAAAACATCAATGATTGATCTTTATGACCGTTATCAAATTCCCCTGTTTATCGTTGAGAATGGAATTGGTAATTATGATACCTTGACGGATGATGGTAAGGTACATGATCCTTATCGGATTGATTATTTTAAACAGCATTTACAGCAGGTTGGTCTTGCTATTGCAGAGGGAGTTGAATGTTTAGGTTACACTTCTTGGGGTTGTATCGACTTAGTTTCTGCTTCGACGAGCCAGATGTCTAAGCGATATGGTTTTGTCTATGTTGATTTAGATGACTATAACGAGGGTAGCCTTAAGCGTTTTAAAAAGGATTCATTTAATTGGTATCAACGAGTGATTGCAACAAATGGTCAAAGTTTATATGAGGAGGACTAAGGCGATGACTTTTCCGACAGAATTTTTATGGGGTGGCGCAGTTGCCGCTAATCAGCTTGAGGGAGCCTGGGATAAGGACGGTAAAGGTCCCAATTTAACAGATGTAATGGTTGGCATTGCTACGGATGCTAGAACACCTGGGATAAGATGGAATGAGGACAAGGAAAAGTATGAAATTCAGTTGAATCCCGATAAGGTCTACCTAAGTCATGAAGGAATTGATTTCTACCATCGTTACAAAGAGGACTTGGCTCTGTTGGCAGGTATGGGCTTTAAAGCCTTTCGGACTTCTATTTCTTGGGCTAGAATTTTTCCAAATGGTGATGAAGAAGAACCCAATGAAGCTGGTCTGGCATTTTATGACGATTTGTTTGATGAAATGATCCGTTTAGGAATGACACCGGTTGTAACCCTGAGTCACTATGAGACACCGCTGGGGTTAGTGACCGACTATGGTGGATGGACCAATCGCAAACTCATCACTTTCTTCGAGCGTTATGTAAGGACGGTTTTAACCAGATACAAGGATAAGGTCCCATATTGGATGACCTTTAATGAAATCAATGCCATCATGCGTATGCCCTTTGCTGCTGGTGCAGTAGTTGCTCAATATCCGAAGCAAGCTGACAGACCAGTCGATGATCTAACGCAAAGAGATATCTATCAAGCCAGCCATCATATGTTTGTAGCTCATAGTCTAGCAGTAAAAGCCTGTCGAGAAATCTGTCCGCAGAATAAGATGGGAGGCATGTATACTTTTTCTTCTATCGCAACCTATCCATATAATTGCGATCCGGACAATATTTTCGGGGCCTTGGAGTATCAAAGACAGTCTCTCTTTTTCTCAGATGTTATGACACGTGGATCCTATCCTAGCTATATTTACAGGATTTGGGAGGAAAACGATTGTCGGCCGGTAATGGAGGAAGGTGACGAGCAGTTGATGGCTGACTATACCTCAGACTACCTAGCCTTTAGTTACTATCGCTCTGCTGTTTATGAAAAAAATGCCCATATGCGAGCTGATACAGGGGGGGCACAGGGGATTGATAACCCTTACTTGAAGGGGAAATCTCCAAAACCTTGGGAATGGCCTATTGATCCTAAAGGGCTCCGCTATGTCTGCAATGTGCTTTATGACCGTTATCAAAAGCCCCTTTTTATCGTTGAAAACGGGATTGGTTTGGATGAGGCCCCTAATGCGAATGGTCGTTTGGAAGACATGGAACGTTGTGTTTACTTAAGAGACCATCTTTTATCTCTGGAAGAAGCCATTAAAGATGGGGTAGATATCCTAGGTTATCTTTGGTGGGGCCCAATTGATGTTGTATCAGCTGGTACTGGTGAAATGAAAAAACGTTATGGTTTTATTTATGTTGATCGGCATAATGATGGTAGTGGTAGTTTGTCACGTTCTCTCAAGAATTCCTACGATTACTATAAACAAATTATTGAAAGTAATGGCAGTGATTTATCTCTACCTAAAGAGTGAAGTTACGAACCTTACTAGAATAATTTTCAACACGGTAACTCTATACAGATATAACAACTAGATGTTGACTGACTTTGTCAAATAAGCCTATTTAAACACAAACCCACTGCCGAGACCGGCAGTGGGTTTTGGTGTGATGATTAAAGCTCTTAGGAACGTCCTAAGAGTTTTTTTATACCAGTAATAAGTTTGAATTTTAGTGGGCTTGGATAGTAGGTAAAGGTTCCCATTTTCCGTACGATGTAGCCATTAAAGTTTTGTTTGAAACGAAGAACTCCATCAGAACCATCAAAGATTCCCTGGATTCCGAGGAAGTTATAAAAAGTAATTCCTCGTTTGATTGCTTCTGTCATGACATGTTCTTGTAGGGCTACAGGTGCATAGAATTTGTTAAATTCAGTATAGGAACCTGAGAAGAGATAGACTGCTTCATGTGGTGTATAGATAAAGAGGCTGCCGGCAAGGATAATATTTTCTTCTCCGTAATGTTGTATGAATTCATCAGCTTCTGAGATACGAACTGTAAAGGTATTGAATTGACTAGTGTACTCACGTAATTGGTTCTGCCTTTTCTGAGAACTAGGCATTTTGTCTAAGTCAGCTTGGATAGCCAAAATATGTTCCTTTATTTTAGCCTGTTGGAAAGATAAATTATTCTTATAGTCCGAGAAATTGATCTCAGCCACCATAAACTCGCAGGCATCCCCGAAAGCATCGTAGAAATCTTGGTAATAATCCAGTGATTTGTCACTGTATTCCCGGCGTTCAGAGGTGGAAGAGGTAATATCTTTGAATATTTGGAGCTCATCACGCTGGAGTTTACGAAGTTTGATACCGAAGGTTCTAGTTTTATTGACCAGAGGGCGCCCTTTTTTGCTGTAGGATTTAAAGAGCCCGGCTTCATCTAATCCGCTCAAGTCTTTGACATAGTGCCAGTCTGGTTCACCACCAGGATAGCCAGTTTGTAAACCATTGTGTTCAAAACCAAGGTCAATTAGGGTTGTGAGGAATTCTTTTCTCTCTTCAGTGATTGGCTTACCATCTGTGTCAAAAGTTTGATAGGTATCAGCGGGTTTTACCACTAAACGTAGAGCCCCCTGTGCTTTGGCATAGGCTTGGAGTTCCTTATAGAAGGTGGAAAGATATTTGCTATCTAGGCTATTAGGGCCGCTGTTGATTTCCATATGGAGACCACCTGTCATAGGTTTACTGTAGAGAATAGCAGAGACGAGGACCTTGTCTCCTTCGATTAAACCGACATAGGTGACCTTGAAACCGCGCTTGTTTAAGAGCTCTGCCATTTCTACAGTCTGGAGGAAGGAAACCTCAGAGAACGTTGTGAGGCTAGCGCTGTAGCCTTCCTTAGATAAAGTAGTAAATTGCATTTTAGTGTTTTGACCTCAATTTCTTGCGAATAGTGTAGGCTGTGTTGGACAGCTTGTAGAGGAGGGAGTTGACAGGGAGGTTAAATTCTCCGATAAATTCTTCGATTGTAGGGTCGAATTTGGATTTGAACTGGTAGAGTCCGCCGTCCATCTGGTTTTCAATCCCACCCATGTTTTGCCAACGAGAGCCACGTTTAAAAGCATGAGCTGCAGTTTCATACCAGGTCAAAATTGCGGGCTGGTAGTGTTTGTAATCGTCGTCCATTCCAGCGTAGATATTTTCGGATGTGTCACCAAACTCAAGGGAGATAGTTGCTGCTAAGGGAACAATGTCACGCTTGGTTTTAGACTGTTTACCCTTGAGGAATTTGATTTCTTCTGTTAGACGATCAATTTCTTTTTGATTGTTTTCAACCTTGTTTTTACGGGTATTCTCAGTAAAGGTTGCTTTTTCAGCAATGGCTTTTTGAAGTTGTTGGTCAAGGAGCTCAGCCCTCTCTTTGAGGTTGAGGGTTGCCATGGTAACGTAGGACTGGTCTGGATAAGTAGCCAGTAATTTTTGGTAGTAATCAAGACCGCGTAGGGAAATTCCCTTGCGAGCCTCGGTCTTCTTCATGAGGTCTGCAAAATCTTCCAGTAATTCAGAACCACCAAACTGGACTTGGACACCCTTGTTGCGAGCAGTTTTGATATTTTGTTTGGTTTTCTTTGGCAGATTGTCGAAGGCATAGTCAGCTGCGTAGAGGTTGGCCTGGTAGCGGGGTTGGATATTTTCAGCAATATCAGTGGTTTCTCCAACCCACTCACAACCTGCAGCTTGGAGGTTGCCGATAATTAACTGAGCGTCTGGATTTTCAGTAGCAACTTCGTTGACCTTACTATCCCTTAAGAGAATGGCAGGGTCAAACTTGATGAAGAGAGCCCGTTTTTGCCTTGCTAGGGTTCTGAGGGTTGTCAGTGTGTAATTTACCAGATCACCATTAGTGTAGTCCATGATTGGTCCGCGAGGGATATAGACGATGGTAAATCCCATAGGAAGGGGTTGATAGAGAAGAGAAGCCACTGCTACAAGTTGATCGTTCTCATAGATTCCCACTCGTTCATTGGCCCAGTTGTCCTTGATTTTGGCCCAAGAAGCGGACTGGAGGAGGTTGGTTTGGTCACTGGCGATGGCAAAGCGGTCATGGTCTTCCGCAGAGATGCCGATTTTATAGGAATACATTAGTTTAATACCCACTCTCTAATGGCGTGTGCGACCCCACTGTCATCGTTGGATTTAGTGATGGTCTTGGCGATTTTTTTCAGTTCAGGGTTGCCGTTTTCCATAACGACAGGATGGGCAACGACTTCTAGCATGGCACGGTCGTTCTCTTCGTCTCCGATTGCCATGGTCTCTGTCATGTCAATATCCAATTCTTGAGCCAGATGAATGATGGCTTGGCCCTTGCTAACGGTCTTGTTAACAACTTCTAAATAGAAGGGTTGGGACTTGACCAAAGTATATTTGTCATGCAGGTCCTGAGGGATGTTAGCAATAGCTTTGTCCAAGATTTCAGGCTCGTCGATGAACATGATTTTAACGATTTCCTTGTCAGCCATTTCTTCCGGTGTTCGATAGAAGATTGGCATGCTGACCAAGGTTGCTTCGTGGACCGTGTATTTACCAATGTTACGGTTGGCAGTGTAGATGCCGTCCTTGGTAATGGCGTGCATGTGGACGCCAAGTTTGCGCGCTAGCAGTTCTAAATCAAGGTAGTCGTCATAGGTCAGGGTTTCCTTGACTAATTCTTGGCCGGTAGCAGCGTCTTGAACCAGTCCACCATTGAAGGTGATGACGTAGTCGCCAGCTTGATTGAGATTTAGCTCCTCAAGGAGTTTAGTGACGCCAGCGATAGGGCGGCCTGTTGTAATCACGACCTTAACGTCCTGAGCCTTGGCTTCTTGGATGGCCTCAAAGACCTGAGGGGTAATTTCCTTGTTAGAGGTTAGGAGGGTACCGTCAATATCAACGGCTACAAGTTTGATTGACATGGGAGTCCTTTCTATTGCTCGACGCTTTTGGCAGGTCCATAGCGGAGCTTTTCATACGATTGACAGTAGCTAAGAGACTTTCCTAGTTGACTTTGCAAGGAGGAGGTCAATAAGATACCTTTGATCTGTCTAGGTTAGCTGTGTCTGTGTGCGCGATTTACCACAAATGGGCAAAATATTCCATCTACTATCTTACTAAAAATAGGCAGGTTTGTCATGGTCGGCCTATGAAAGTTCACCATTTTTATCTGGGCTTATGGTATAATGAAGGTGATACTGTATTGGGACGAGGGACAAGTAAGCCTGTCGTCTCAACTGAAAAGGCGGCTGGGAATTGTTTCCTGCTCTGCTATGGTTTAGAATAATAGAAAAGAAGTGTCCTATGTATATCGAGATGGTAGATGAAACCCAGGAGGTTTCAGAGGAGATTAAGAAGCAAACACTTGATTTGCTTGAGTTTGCGGCGGAGAAGACGGGCAAGGCTGACAAGGAAATGGCAGTGACCTTTGTGACCAATGAACGAAGTCATGAATTGAATCTGCTATACCGTGACACGGATCGGCCGACAGATGTCATCAGTTTGGAGTACAAGCCAGAGAGTGAGATTGTCTTTGATGAAGAAGACTTGCTAGAGGATCCTGATTTGGCAGAGATGCTGGGTGAGTTTGATGCCTATATTGGCGAGCTTTTTATCTCAGTGGATAAGGCGCGTGAACAGGCGACTGACTATGGCCATAGTTTTGAGCGCGAGATGGGTTTTTTGGCAGTACATGGCTTTTTGCATATCAATGGCTATGACCACTACACTCCCGAAGAAGAAGCTGAGATGTTTGGATTACAGGAAGAGATTTTGACGGCCTATGGACTTGAAAGAAACTGAAGTAAAAGTTTACCAAAAATCGGGCAAGATTGAACCCAAGGAAGTCAAGAAGAAGTGGAAAAACACCAACTTCATCAATAGTTTTGAGTTCGCTTGGTCAGGGATAAAGACCTCCTTCGTTGAAGAACGGAATATGAAAAAGCATGCCCTCTCAGCTCTCTTGGTGCTGATTGCGGGGCTAATTTTTCAAGTGTCCATGACGGAATGGCTCTTTCTTATTCTCTGTGTTTTTTTGGTGATTACCATGGAGATTGTTAATTCAGCCATTGAAAATGTGGTCGATTTAGCCAGTGATTATCACTTTTCCATGCGGGCCAAGAATGCCAAGGATATGGCTGCTGGAGCGGTACTGATGGTATCCTTCCTTTCCGTCATCGTTGGTTTGATAATCTTCGTTCCCAAACTTTGGGCACTAGTGTTCTAGGAAGAGGAGTACGATATGCCAAAAGCAGAGCAGGTCGTCTTGACCAATATGTGCATGGTGACAGATGGGACCAAGGTCCTGGTCCAGGAACAAAAAGACTCAGATTGGCCTGGAAGTGTTTTCCTGGATGGCTTCAACAGTCTGGAGAGAGACTGTTGAAGGTTGAAAATAAGAAAAGCGAAGTTTTTATCCTTCGTCGAAAAAAATGAAAGCATTGTGGACTCAGTCATTCGTGAGGTCTACGAGGAAACGGGTTTGACGGTGTCACATCTGAAGTTGTGTGGCGTGAAGCAATTTACCCACAGCCAAGGGCTTTACCGCTACATCGTTTTTCTCTACAAGACTAGCACGTTTTCGGGGGATCTACGGTCGTCTGATGAGGGCGAGGTTTTCTGGCTAGAGCGCTCAGAATTAGAGACTCGTCAGCTGGCAGATGGCTTTGCGGAGATGCTCCCCGTTTTTGAAGAGGATACATTATCAGAACTATACTTTTACCATGAAGATGGTAAATGGAAACATAGACATTTATAGAAAAATAGAAATTGGAAGGAGTGGACAAGTTCGTGTTCTGAACTGAACACGGACGAAAAGCTGTGGGAAAAAGACGAATTACCTCAAAAATCAGGATTTTTGGGCACTTCCCTATTTTCCCTTTGCTTTTAACGTCCTTTGTATCTTATGTTTAAATCAGGCTTTGTAGCGATTTTGGGTCGACCAAATGTGGGGAAATCGACCTTTTTGAACTATGTGATGGGGCAAAAAATTGCCATTATGTCGGACAAGGCGCAGACCACTCGCAACAAGATTATGGGGATCTACACGACCAAGAGTGAGCAAATCGTCTTTATCGATACGCCAGGTATTCACAAGCCAAAGACTGCTCTGGGCGACTTTATGGTGGAGTCTGCCTATTCAACCCTGCGTGAGGTGGAGACTGTTCTCTTCATGGTTCCTGCTGATGAAAAGCGGGGCAAGGGTGACGATATGATTATCGAGCGTCTGAAAAAGGCCAATGTCCCTGTTATCCTCGTTATTAACAAGATTGACAAGGTGCATCCAGATCAGCTTTTGGAGCAGATTGATGACTTTAGAAGTCAGATGGACTTTAAGGAAATTGTACCGATTTCAGCGACCCAGGGCAACAATGTCAACCGCCTCATGGAAATCCTGGTGGACAACTTGGAAGAAGGCTTCCAGTATTTCCCAGAAGACCAGATTACCGACCATCCAGAGCGGTTCTTGGTGTCTGAGATGATCCGTGAGAAGGTCCTCCATCTGACCCAGCAGGAAGTGCCGCACTCCGTTGCGGTGGTCATTGAGAGCATGAAGAGGGATGAGTTTACCGACAAGGTCCATATCCGGGCGACCATCATGGTTGAGCGTGACAGTCAAAAGGGCATCATCATCGGCAAGCAAGGTGCCATGCTTAAGAAAATTGGATCCATGGCCCGTCGTGATATTGAAATCATGTTGGGGGACAAGGTCTTCCTTGAAACCTGGGTCAAGGTCAAGAAAAACTGGCGTGATAAGAAACTTGACTTGGCTGACTTTGGCTATAATGAGAAGGAGTACTAATGATTAAAGCGGTCGATGGTCAGTCAATCTCCATCTGGTCCAATATCGCCAGTCAGTTGTGGTCGCGAACTTCTAAAGAACTAGAACAAGCCTTTGTCAATGATAGATTTCCTTACGAATTTCTCTACTTCAAGAATGGAGAATGCCTTGGGTTCATTAGTCTTTCTATTAGACAAGATTATGTTGAAGGAGCAAAGGTTTCGCCCGTAGCTTTTTTAGAAGGGATTTATGTTCAACCGTCTGTACGTCGACAAAGCATTGCCAGTGAATTGATTATCTTTGCTAGAGAATGGGCAAGAGCTCACGGACTGTCGCAACTAGCGTCAAATGCAGAGTTGGACAATGAACTGAGTCAACTATTTCACCAAAGACTTGGCTTTCGTGAAGTAAGTCGTACAGTGAATTTTATCACTAATCTTTAAGAGAGCCCGTCTCTCTTTTTTTATCCAATCATGTAAGCGCTGTACAACTTGATATAATAACGATATAATAGAGATAAATATATTCAAAATGGAGGCACCTATGTTTTTCCTAACGAACGACCGCCTGCGGGTGGAGATTTCAGAGCCTGGGGAACGACCAAATGATACCCAGCGCTTTGACCGGGCTGGCTTTGTGTCCAATGTCGTCCTGGATGGGGACACGCATTTTTGTGCTAATGAGCCCATGAACCTGCGTCATCCATCGTCTGGTGGTCGAGGCTTGTGCTGTGAATTTTCTGCTGATTTTTCAGAAGGTGTGGCTATCGGAGAAAAATTTCCGAAACTTGGTGTGGGGCTTATCACGCAGGATAGCGAGCTGGGATATCAGTTTGCCCATACCTATGCGGAGGTTGAGCCCTATCCTGTGACCTACACGCACACGGATACGACAGCCGAGTTTGTCATGACAGCTCTGCCATGTTGCGGCATCGCTGCAGAGGTCCATAAAAAACTCTCTATCGAGGGCAATAGCCTGGTGCTGGAAGCGACCATTACCAATGTGGGTGAGCGCGCGATTGAAACGGAGGAATACTGCCACAACTTTATCAGCGTGGATGGGATGGCCATTTCGCCGGACTATCGTCTGGAGTTGCCAGACATGCCGGATCTTGGCAGCAAGCGTTTGGAAGGTTTTGGTGGCTACGACCACAACAACTTTATCGCTGATGGCAAGGCTATTCGTTTTGAGAACTGTGAAACCGATGTGTCGCTGAGTCTACTTAGCACGGAAGGCGCAGCAGATGGCGAGACCTTTACCTGGAAACTTCTCCATAAGGGTGCTAAGGCCAGTGTAACAGGCGTTGACCGTGTGCAACCAACCAGTTTCTTGCTCTGGTCAGTGGACCACATGGTCAGCCCAGAGATTGTCCAAACCATTCGCATTGCACCAGGAGAAAGCCATTCCTGGAGCCGTCGGTGGACATTTGAGGCAGAAGAAAGATAGTATAGCTCAAGGGCCTGATAGTGTCAGGTCTTTTTTGGTCTACTTATGTGCTATAATAAAAAGAAAAGGAGACGATATGGCACAAGATTATATTTCTTATATTCGCTCAAAGGTCGGCCATGACAAGATTCTGCTGAATTTTGCAGGTGGGATTTTGGCTGATGCAGATGGAAATATTTTGCTACAAAGACGCAGTGATAAAGGATCTTGGGCCATCCCGGGTGGTGCCATGGAACTCGGAGAGAGTTCAATTGAGGCTGCGGTGCGTGAATTTGCAGAAGAAACAGGCATCAAGGTCTCGCCCAAACGCCTACTCAATGTTTACACCAAGTTTGATGAATGCTATCCTAATGGTGATGAGGTCCAGACCATCGTCTTTCTTTATGAATTCATTGCGACGGATCCGTACAATATTGATGGGTTTCACAATGAAGAAACAGTAGAAGTCCGTTTTTTTAGCCAGGACGAAATTAGTCACTTAGAAAGAATCTCAGACAAGCACCGCCTGATGTTGGACGAATATTTCGCAGACAGCTTTGCGATGGGACGTTAAAAAGGAGAAATTGTAAATGCCACGTAGTCAAGAGGTGATTTTAACCAATATGTGCCTGGTGGAAAATGACCAGGGTCAGTTTGTCATGCAGATTCGCAGTCCAGAGAGGTATGCATGGTCGGGGGCGGCCCTGCCTGGAGGCCACATCGAGGCTGGTGAGAGCTTGCATGAGGCGGTCATTCGGGAGATTTACGAGGAGACGGGCTTAACCATTGCCCATCCTGAGCTGGTGGGCGTCAAGCATTTCCATACGCGGGGCGATGACATCCGTTACCTGGTCTTCCTTTATCGGACGACTGCGTTTACAGGTGAGATTCGCTCCTCTGAGGAGGGCGAGGTGGTTTGGGTCAGTCGTGAGGACATTGCTTCTGGAGCGATCGAGCTCGCGGATTCCATGGACGATTTATTGGCCTTTTACTTTGAGGAGAATGCTTCTGAGCTCTACTATGAGCGGGATGAAGAGGGCATTCTCCAGCGTATCTTTTTCTAAGGAGAACCTATGCCAGAATTACCAGAGGTCGAGACGGTCAGACGGGGCCTAGAGCGGTTGATTGTGGGTCGGACCATCCAGCGAGTGACTATCCGTTACCCACGCTTGGTCGTGACAGATCGTGAGGAATTTACAGCGACTTTGACAGGTGCAACCATCCAGGCCATGAAACGACGGGGCAAGTACCTGCTCTTTGACTTGGGTGCAAAAACGCTGGTTTCCCACCTGCGTATGGAGGGGAAGTACCTGCTTTTTCCGACGGACCAAGTCCCGGACAACAAGCATTTCCACGCCTTTTTTGACCTGGACAATGGCCAGACCTTGGTCTATCAGGATGTCCGCAAGTTCGGCACTATGGAGTTGCTTGAGACAAACAGTTTGGGCAGTTATTTTGCTAAAAAAAAGCTGGGACCAGAGCCGGTCAAGGGAGAGTTTGCCTATGCGCCCTTTGAGCGGAAGGTCAGAGCTAGTCACAAACCGATTAAGCCTTATCTGCTGGACCAGTCCTTGGTCGCAGGTCTGGGCAATATCTATGTGGATGAGGTGCTCTGGGCAGCCAAGGTCCATCCGGAGCGAGTATCATCCAGCCTTAAGCCAGCAGAAATCAAACGCCTCCACGCAGAGACCATTCGTATCTTGCAACTGGGGATTGACAAGGGCGGCTCGACGGTACGGACCTACCGCAATGCCCTGGGTGAAGACGGGACCATGCAGGAGGAGCACAAGGTCTATGCCAAGACCGGCCAGCCCTGCCAGCGGTGTGGACGTGAAATCGTCAAGATTCAGGTCGGCGGGCGCGGTAGCCATTTTTGCCCCAAATGTCAGAAGAAGTAAAGCAAGCGTAAGCAAGCTAGTCAGTCAGATTTCTTAGTGAACCAACAAATGAGAGGAGAAGGAGATGGCAACAGTCATTGGATTAACAGGCAGCATCGCCTCGGGCAAGTCCACTGTGTCGGCCTATTTGCATCAACAGGGATATTGTGTCATCGATGCGGACCAAGTGGTCCATGAATTGCAGGCCAAGGGGGGGCGACTTTATGAAGCCTTGGTCCAGCATTTTGGGCCTGAGATTGTAAGGGAAGATGGAGAATTGGACCGTCCGAAACTATCTGAGCTGATTTTTTCAAATCCTGACATCAAACAGCAGTCTGCACACTTGCAGGATCAGGTGATTCGGGAGGAATTGGCAGAGCGGTTGAAGCAAGCTCAGACAGAGCAGGATGTGGTATTTATGGACATTCCGCTTTTGTACGAGTTGGGCTATGAGAGCTGGTGCGATGAAGTTTGGCTGGTCTATGTCGATAGGGAAACCCAGCTGTCCCGCTTAATGCTCCGCAATGGCTATTCCCAAGAAGAAGCCCAAAAACGACTGGATGCCCAGCTTTCTTTAGAGGAGAAAAAGGCGCGTGCCGATGTGGTGCTAGAGAATAATAGAACGCTTGATTGTTTATATGAGCAAGTTGACTTAGCCTTAAAAACTATGGGGGAAAAATAAAAAGACGGGGAGCGTTTACAGCAAATGGCTCTCCTAAATTTATGCTATAATAGGCACAGGAATGTCAGAAAGAAGATGATTATAGTTTAAACGAAGGCGATTGGAAACAAAATTTAAAGGTTGCCTGGTTGGGCAATTTTTTAACGGGAGCAAGTTTTTCCTTGGTCATGCCCTTCATGTCCCTATATGTGGAAGAATTAGGAGCGCGTGGCAACCAGATTGAATTCTATTCTGGTTTAGCAGTTTCGGCAACAGCCCTAGCCTCAGCAATCATGTCCCCTATTTGGGGGAGTCTGGCTGATCGTTTTGGGAATAAGCCCATGATGGTTCGAGCTGCCAGTGTTATGCTCTTTACCATGGGTGGGCTGGCCTTTGTTCCAAATGTGGCCTGGTTATTGATTTTACGTGTTTTGACTGGTGTTTTTGCCGGTTATATTCCAAACTCGACGGCCCTCATTGCTAGTCAAGTTCCACGCCATCGAGCAGGGTATGCCTTGGGAACGCTATCGACAGGCCTGGTTACTGGAAATCTAATGGGCCCCTTGCTCGGTGGCCTTTTGGCGGATACGTTTGGGATGCGAAATGTCTTTTTGATTGTCGGAGGGCTCCTTCTGATTCTGACTCTTTTGACGGTCTTTTTTGTCAAGGAAGATTTTGTCCCTGTCGAACGCGGGCAAGAGTTGCCCATGCGTGAAGTCTTAGCCCAGTTTAAGGACCGGCAGATGTTATTGGGCTTGTTTGTGACTAGCATGATTATTCAGGCGTCTGCCCAGTCCATTATTCCTATTTTAACCCTCTGTATTCGTCACCTTGGACAAACCAGTAATCTCATGTTCGTGGCTGGTTTGATTACATCTGCAATGGGCATATCATCCATCTTGAGTTCTGGATTTTTGGGAAACATAGGAGACCGTATTGGCAACCATCGCCTTTTACTAGGAGCCCTGCTCTATAGCTTTATCATGTACTTGCTCTGTGCCCATGCCCAAACACCGCTCCAGTTGGGACTCATTCGGTTTTGTTATGGTTTCGGGACAGGTGCCCTCTTGCCATCGGTCAATTCTCTCTTGACCAAATTGACGCCCAAGGAAGGGATTGCCAGGATATTTTCCTACAATCAAACCTTTACCTATCTGGGAAGTGTGTTGGGACCTATGATTGGTTCTGGTGTGGCAGCCTACTATGGTTACCGTTGGGTGTTTTATGTGACTTCTGGCTTGGTTTTTGTTAACCTAGTCTGGTCTCTGATCAATTTTAGACAATATTTGAAAGTTAAGGAAATCTAGTGCGCGTTAAAATTCATTTAAAATGTACCGAGTGTGGCAGTAAGAATTATTTGACCAGTAAAAATAAAACCAATCATCCTGACAAGATTCAGGTGACCAAATACTGCCCAAAAGAAAGAAAAGTAACCTTACATATTGAATCCTAGGTCAATGTGTGATAGAATAGTAAGGATGACACTGGAGGAAATCTAAACATGTATAGCATCTTATTAACAGCCTTGCTTATTTTATCAGCTTTATTGGTAGTTGCCATCTTTATGCAACCTCAGAAAAACCCATCTAGCAACGTCTTTGATAGTTCGGGTTCAGAAGCCCTGTTTGAACGTACAAAAGCCCGTGGTTTTGAGGCTTTCATGCAACGTTTTACAGCGATTCTGGTATTTTTCTGGTTAGCCATTGCCTTGGCCTTGGCGATTTTATCAAGTCGATAAGCACGAGTAGGGCTGGGTTTGTGAAGGCAAGATGTCTTCACGCCCGCTCTTTTTGTATGGTCAGATGTGTTTTACCTAGCGGTTTTGGGCAATAGCGGAGCAACAAAAACTGACCCTACCCAGAGGATGGAAATGATGAGCTTTCCTAGGGAAATTTCTCTAGGCTGCTCTGCCATGTGTCATACTCTTCCAAAATCAAAGCTGCAGGTCGTTAGGTTTTCTTGTTTAACTCCAGTTATGCCTACGTGCCCCTGCCCTGTCTCTTTTGATTTTGAGTGAGTATCAAACCAAGCAAAATGAAACAAAGAGGAATCATGAAAGAAGAATTATTAAACTATTTGAAGGAGAGAGGGCCTGCCCAGGTGGACCAGGTGGCTCAGGACTTGGGTCTGGCTGCCGCCAAGGACTTTAGTCAGTTGATTAAGGCAATCTCTGCCCTGGAAAGTCAAGGCAAGATTCGCTTTGGCAACGACGGGACCATCGGAATCAAGGAAGCCAAGAAGAAAAAAGCTGCTGTCACGGTCCAGGGGATTTTCCGGGCTAATAAAGCAGGCTTTGGCTTTGTGACAGTGGACAGCGATGAGGACGATATGTTCGTTGGTCGCAATGATGTCAATTATGCTATCGACGGTGACGTCGTTGAGGTTGAAGTCATTAAGGTTGCGGACCGTCTCAAGGGGATGGGCGCTGAGGCGCGTGTTGTCAATATTGTTGAGCGAAGCTTGAAAACAGTGGTCGGCAAATTCATTATGGACGATGACAAGCCTAAGTATATCGGCTACATCAAATCTAAAAATCAGAAAATCAGCCAGCCGATTTACATTCGTAAGGAGCCTGTTGTTCTTGATGGAACAGAGGTTATCAAGGTCGATATTGAGAAGTACCCAACCAAGCACCATGATTATTTTGTCGGGGCTGTACGGGATATTATTGGCCATGTTGACGATGCTGGGATCGACGTCTTAGAGGTCCTGGAGTCCATGGATATCGTGTCTGAATTCCCTGAAAAGGTCTTGGAGGAAGTTAATAAAGTTCCGGAGGTGCCAAGCGATAAGGATTATCTGGGACGCCTAGACTTGCGTCAGGAAATCACCTTTACTATTGATGGGGCGGATGCTAAGGATTTGGATGATGCGGTCCATATCAAGCGTTTGGACAATGGTAATTTTGAACTGGGAGTTCATATTGCAGACGTGTCCTACTATGTGACAGAAGGCTCTGAATTGGACAAGGAGGCCCTCCGTCGAGGGACCTCAGTCTATGTGACCGATCGTGTGGTTCCGATGTTACCAGAACGCCTATCCAATGGGATTTGTTCCCTCAATCCAAACGTAGATCGTTTGACCCAATCTGCCCTGATGGAAATTACGCCTCAAGGCAAGGTGGTCAACTACCAAATTGGTCAGTCAGTTATCAAGACAACCTTCCGCATGACTTACTCTGCGGTCAATGAGATTCTGGCAGGCGATGAGGAATTGGCAGAACAATACCGAGCGATAGTTCCTAGTATTGAAGCCATGGCAGAGCTCCATGAGATTTTAGAGGCTATGCGGGTTCGTCGCGGTGCCTTGAACTTTGACACCAGCGAGGCAAAAATTATCGTCAACGATAAGGGCTTCCCTGTTGACATTCAGGTGCGACAACGTGGTGTAGCAGAGCGGATGATTGAGTCCTTCATGCTGGCTGCCAATGAGTGCGTTGCGGAGCATTTTGCCAAGGCCAAGCTTCCTTTTATTTATCGGATTCACGAGGAACCCAAGTCAGAAAAACTTCAAAAGTTCATGGACTTTGCCTCACTCTTTGGAGTTCAGGTTCAAGGAACGGCCAGCAAGATTAGCCAGTCAGCCCTGCAAGATTTTATGCGGCGTGTTGAGGGTCAGCCTGGCGGAGAAGTCCTGTCTATGATGCTTCTGAGGTCCATGCAACAGGCCCGTTATTCTGAACACAACCACGGCCACTATGGTTTGGCTGCCGAGTTTTACACCCATTTCACCAGCCCGATTCGACGCTATCCAGACCTCTTGGTCCATCGTTTGATTCGGGACTATAGCAGAGCTGGTCAGGACCAGGTGGCGCATTTTGAGGCGGTGATTCCAGAGATTGCCAGTCAGGCTTCCAGTCTGGAGCGCAGGGCCATTGATGCGGAGCGTGTGGTGGAGGCCATGAAGAAGGCTGAGTACATGCAGGAACATGTCGGTGAAGAATTTGATGGGATTGTCTCCAGTGTGGTCAAGTTTGGTCTCTTTGTTGAGTTGCCAAATACTATTGAGGGGCTCATCCACGTGACGACCCTGCCAGAATATTACGATTACAATGAGCGGAATCTGACTCTCAAGGGTGAGAAGTCTGGCACAGTCTTTAGCGTCGGTCAAGCCATTCGTGTCAAATTGGTCAAGGCTGATAAAGAGACTGGGGATATCGACTTTGAGTTTTTACCAAGTGATGTCGACACCATTGAAAAGGTAGCCAAGTCGGGCAAGCGTGGCAGAGGTCGCGGCAAGGCCAGCGCCAGCCATTCTTCAAAAGAAAAAGACACAAAATCTAACAAGAAGGGCCATAAGAGCAAGAGAGGTCAGGATAAACAGGACCAGCCTAAGGCCTATAAGAAAAAGGGGGGCAAGCCTTTCTACAAGGATGTTGCCAAGAAAGGAGCCAAGCATGGTCAAGGGACAAGGAAACGTCGTCGCGCAAAATAAAAAGGCTAGACACGACTACACCATCGTTGATACAGTTGAAGCAGGACTGGTTTTGACAGGAACGGAAATCAAGTCGGTACGGGCGGCTCGCATCCAGCTCAAGGATGGTTACGCTCAGATAAAAAATGGCGAAGCCTGGTTGGTTAATGTCCATATTGCCCCTTTTGAGCAGGGAAATATCTGGAACACAGACCCTGAACGAACTCGGAAACTCCTCCTCAAGAAGAAGGAAATCGAGCGATTGGCAAACGAAGTCAAGGGGACAGGAATGACCTTGGTCCCACTCAAGGTCTACCTCAAGGACGGCTTTGCCAAGGTTCTGATTGGGTTAGCCAAGGGTAAACACGACTACGATAAGCGTGAGTCCATCAAAAAACGTGACCAAGATCGCGACATCAAACGCATTATGAAAACCGTCAATGGACGGTAGCAGAAAAGAGAGTGGGACAAAAATCAGTAACTCGTAGAGTTCGATTACTTCACTTTTGAGTTTCTGGGCTCAGGCTGAAACGGTCTCTTTCCAGGCCGTTTCATTCCCACCTCTGCATAGCTTAAACATTTCAGTGAACTTTTAAGGTTGGAAATAAAGCAAACAAGGTTTACGTCAATCGTTAGAGCTATAAAAGCTGATGAAATCAGCGAATTAGAACTCACTCAGCAGTGGTTCATTGGTACTAAAGTGCCTAATGAACTGTGTAGGGGACTTTCTAAGCTGGCAAAGCCAGCAAGAAAGGCTCCCAACCACTGCGTCTTGCAATTTATCATTAAAAAAAGTGAAGAAGCTGTGGACTTTTGTCCCAGCCTCTTTTATCATCTCAAAAAAAAACCACTGTTATACTTAGTATAACAGGTATTGCTTTACCAACCAATACCTTTCCTATCAGTATACTCTCGAACTGACCGGTATGCGACTAAGAGAGAAAAAATAAGAAAGGCGGGGAAAATCCCTGTGTGAATAAGATGGAAAAGATTTTTGGATTTGAACGCAGTAGCGTTTTAAAAGTTACTGGCTGGATAGTATTGGCACTAGTGTCCTTTTTTGTGATTGCTAATTTGCCAATTATTGAGACGATGAATAATAATATGGTTACTGCATTAGATGAGAAAAAATCAACAGTCACGGTTTTGGCAACTATGGCAACAGCAACCTCTGTAGTGGCTGGGAATATACCAGGTGCAAATTCGGTAGCAGAAAACCTCGCAGATATTAATGATTACTTAATTATTGTATTCGCTGCTCTATGGTTACAAAAATACCTTATTGGAATGGCTGCATCATTTACATTTAAGATTTTGGTTCCAATTGCCTCAATTTTATTGGCGATTAATCAATTAAAACCAGACTATCAACTGAAGCAGATGGCAAGTAAGATGATGGTTTTGGGATTAGTGCTCTTCTTTTTGGTCCCAACAAGCATTGGAGTATCTAAACATATTGAACAAACTTATGACCAGTCGGCAACAGTTTCACAGGTAAAGTCTGATAGTCAAAGTGAAGAGAGTTCCAATCAGGATGAAGGGATTGGTGGATTTTTAGCAGGACTTGTAGATAAAGCAAAGACAACAGTTACTTCTAGCATTGAAGATGTTAAGAAGATTTTGAGTGATACAGTTGATGCGGTAGCAGTTTTGATTATTACTACTTGTGTAATCCCTATTTTAGTCTTTCTCCTCTTCATTTGGGTCATTAATCTTATTTTAGGATTACAACTCCCTATATTTGTCCCTAAGGTAAATATTAGCAGAAGGCTAAAACGTCAGCATACGCATGAAAGTTAAAAATATTAAAACAGATGTGACTGGTAACCACATCTGTTTTTTCTTATCTTAAACCCACTCCACGACTTCTTGGCGTGGTTTACGGCTACGAGGGTGTTTGGGATCTTTGAGGCGGTAGCCCAGAGAGAGGAGGGTCGCCACGGCTTCTTTATCAGGGTTGATCCAGCCAAGGTCAGCCAGTTTTTGATTGACTACTGTCTGTTCAAAACCTTCGATTGGGCAGGAATCGATGCCAAGAAGGCTGGCTGTGGTCATCATATTGCCAAGGGCAATGTAGGTCTGCTTGGCAGTCCAGTCCCAAAGGGCGCGTGGCTCATCTGCCATCTGCATATCACGCACTTGAAAACTCTTATAGAGGTCAATGCGACTGGTTAGGGCCTCACCTTCACCAAGTCCGCGACGAATCAGACTCTCCCGGATGGCCTGACTATCATAGCGGGCATTTTTCTCAGCCAAAAGGATGACGAAGTGACTGGCGGTATCCAACTGAGGTTGGGCACCCCAGGCCACGTCCTTGATAGCTGACTTGAGCTCAGCAATTTTCTCGCGGTCTAAAACAAGGAAACGCCATCCCTCTAGGCCAACTGAAGATGGACTTAGCCAGGCGGTATCCAGGATGAACTCGACATCCTCTCGTGGAATGGTCTGATCATTGTAAACACGGACAGCGACTCGGCGGTCAAAGGCCTCGCGCACTTGTTGCTTGACAGATTCATTGGTCATAGGATTTACCTCACTTCCTTTATTGGAATTATGGTAGCACTTTTTTACCTTTTGGGCAATAGTAGAGCGGTTAGTGTTTGTTTCCCAAAATTTTTATAGGATTGAGAAAACGCTTATCAAATCTTGATCTAATCAGAATACTATGTTATTATATAGATACAACGTATTTTGTCTGAAAAGAGAAAGCGATGAAGATTTTAAAAGCAATTGGTGTAACCTTGTTGACTCTTTTTGTTGGAGCGATTGTCATTACAATTCCGATTTTTGTCGGATTACATTTGTTCGAGGGAAATACTTTCCTCAAGATTGGTGGCATGTTGGCGACCGTTATGCTCCTTGTTCTCTTACTAGGAGATATTCGTCGTCGTATTCTTAAAAAAGGTGAGGTTGTATTCGGTCATCTTCCATGGTGGCAGATTTTACTGATTACAGCCGTGGCCTTTCTGATCATTATGGGCGTCAATCATGTATTGGCTAAGTTTGGGATTGTGACTACGAATGGCAATAATGAGGATATTAAGCGACTGCTTCGGTCTCAAGATAGCATGTGGGTCATGATGATTTCGACTCATTTGAGTGGACCACTCTTGGAAGAATTGCTTTGTCGAGGCCTTCTTATGGAAAAACTGCTCCAGTATTTTCCAAAGTACGAGTGGCTAGGATTGGTGGTGTCGGCTGGAGTATTTGCGTTTGCTCATACTTTTAGTTTATCTTGGAGCTTGATTGATTATTTCATTTCAGGGTTGGTTTTTAGCTATCTTTATTATCGGACTCGACGGGTGGGCTATAGCTTTACCTCTCATGCGTTGACTAACATGACGATTACCCTCCTTTCTATGCTTTTTGGAGGATAGCAGAGCGGTAGTGTTAACTATCTCACTTTTACCATTCAGGGTGTTATGATGACCGTTTAGGAAATGCTCTGCTATTTTTCCCCTAAAATGCTAAACTTAGTCTATCAAGAAAAGGAGGCCTCAGATGAAAGAAGAACAAGTGTGGATAAAGGTTTATAATGCCATTCTCAATCCAGAGTTGAGCGAGGAAGAGCGCCAGTTGCTGGTAACTTTTAAGAATAGAGTCAAAAAGCCGAGTGAGTTTGATCGAGCGGCTAGGGAGTTGAGTTATCAGCTAGGGAAGCTGGCTGTAAAGAAACTTGGGGAAGAGACCTTACATCCTCAGGTCTCGGAGATTTATCAGGAATTGGCATCTTTTTATGCCCGAGAGAGTGCAGTGGCAACAGGCTTGAGTGCAAGTGGCCTCATGTTTTAAAGGAGTTTAAGATGAAATTAGTATTAAAAATGTTAAAAATCATTGGTTTGATTGTTCTTGCTTTATCTGTCAATATTATTCCGATGTTGCTAATTGGCAATCAAAGCCGTATACCAGTCGAACTGCAATGGGGCTGTGGTTTGGCTTATATTGGGATTGCAGCAGGAGTTATCTCCCTTGTTTGGAAACGTTACAGGTCCCATATCAGCGAGGCGGCTAAGTCTCTTAAGTTTGGCTGGAAAGATTTTGGAATCGCTCTGCTCTTTTTTGTGGCGACTCGAGTGGTGGCGGTTGGTGGGACTGTTCTCAATCAACTGATTTACGGCAATACCATGACAGGCAATGACGCTGCCCTTATGGCTAATTTGGAAGATCTTAAATCCATGTTTCCTCTCTTCTTTATCTGTTTTCATCTGGCTATTGGAGTTTTTGCACCGATTTTGGAGGAACTGGTCTTTCGTGGATTTATGAGTGAGTATTTCTTCAAGGGTAAACATATGATTTGGCAATTGGTGCTGACATCTCTTGTCTTTGGAATGCTCCATGTGTCGAATTTCGGAAACTTTGTTGAAATTGGTTTATATTTTGCTCTGGGTGCGATTTTTTATCTGGCCTTTAACCGCAGAAGGAATATCGTTGACTCTATAGCAGTTCATCTCTTGAATAACTGTTTATTGGTTATCATATCCGTTATCTCTTATCTTAGTCTGATATTTTAAATAAAAAGAGGTTCCGAAAGTTACTCGGAACCTTTATTGATTAGAAATAAAGCAATTCTTTTGGTGTGTGCGTGAAGACCTCAAAGCCATCTTTGGTGACCACTCCACAATCCTCGATGCGGACGCCAGCCTTGCCAGGGACGTAGATGCCAGGTTCAACAGAGAAGCACATGCCTTCTTGAAGGACCATATCGTTGCCAGCCATAATTGATGGGAATTCATGCAAGCCCATACCGATACCGTGGCCGAGGCGATGGTTGAAATACTCACCGTAGCCTGCCTTAGTGATGATGCCACGCGCAACGGCATCAACTTCAGCTGCGGTTACACCAGGTTTGATAAAGTCGCTGGCTGCTAGTTGAGCTTCTAAACAGATAGCGTAGATTTCCTTACTGAAGTCATCGGGTTGACCAACTGCAACCGTTCGAGTCATGTCAGACATATAGCCATTGGCATCAATTCCAAGGTCAAAGAGCAGGAGTTGATTAGGTTCAATCTTGTTGGCACCAGGAATTCCATGAGGGTTGGCAGCGTTGGTCCCAGTTAGGACCATGGTCTCAAAACTCATAGCGTAGCCCATGCGTTTCATTTCAAATTCGATTTCAGCGATGATATCGGTTTCGGTCTTATCAGATGAAATAGCCTTAAAGCCGATTTGGACAGCCTTGTCTGCCAGGTCACCGGCGAAATGGAGTTTTTCAATTTCGTCTGCGGATTTAATTAGGCGCATGAGGTTGATGGTTGGTGTCAGGTCAACAAATTCAGCTGAGAAGATAGATTCCAAGCCCTTGAATTTGGTGACGTTGAGGTAGTCAAATTCAACTGCCACCTTGGCAAAATTGGTTTGGGGCAGGGTAGCCTTGATTTTCTCCCAAGGATTTTCGGAGTCTACATAGCCGACAACAGGAAAGGGGACTGTTTGGCTGGCCCTAAGGGCGTCAAGTTCAGGTAAGAAGAGCAGGGGCTCATGTCCTGAGATAAGAAAGAGGTACATGTGGCGTTCATGTGGATCGCTATAATAGCCTGTCAGATAGTTGAGGGTTACGGGGTCAGCGATAACAGCAGCTGCGATGCCGTTTTGCTCTAGTTTTCCTTGAAGGTCTTGGATTTTTGTCATGGAAAAAACCTTTCTGTTTTATTTCCTTCTATTTTTTCAAATCTTAGGGTAAAATGCAAGTGTTTTCTTATCTCTAGTTGAAAATTATCAGGTCTTGTATGGTTAAAACCAAACTTTTTGTGTTTTTTTTGCAAATTTTTGCAACAAAATGCTTGAAAGTGGTTACAAGTCGTGCTAGAATGGATATGAAAGCGACATTTTCATAATGCAGGGAAAATGGACAGCAGCTCTGCCATTTTCAAGATGAAAGAAAGGAAGAAATGCATGAATACTGATGATACTATCACGATTTATGACGTTGCCCGAGAAGCAGGGGTTTCCATGGCAACGGTCAGCCGGGTCGTGAACGGCAATAAGAACGTAAAAGAGAATACCAGACAGAAGGTTCTGGAAGTTATCGACCGTCTGGATTATCGTCCCAATGCGGTGGCGCGTGGACTGGCAAGTAAGAAGACGACGACGGTTGGGGTTGTGATTCCTAACATCGCCAATAGCTACTTTTCAATTCTGGCCAAAGGGATTGATGATATTGCAGCCATGTATAAATACAACATCATCTTGGCTTCAAGCGACGAGGATGATGACAAGGAAGTTAGCGTCGTCAATACCCTCTTTGCCAAGCAGGTAGATGGTGTGATTTTCATGGGACACCATTTGACAGAGAAGATTCGCGCAGAGTTTTCTCGCTCACGTACTCCAGTTGTCCTAGCTGGAACGGTTGATTTGGACCATCAATTGCCGAGCGTTAACATCGATTACAAGCAGGCTGTTGAAGAAACCATGGATATCTTTGCCAAGAAACACAAGAAGATTGCCTTTGTTTCTGGACCACTGATTGATGATATCAATGGTAAGGTTCGCATGTCTGGATACAAGGATGGGCTCAAGAAGAATGGAATTGAGTTCAAAGAAGGTCTGGTATTTGAAGCCAACTATAGCTACGATGAAGGTTACAAATTAGCAGAGCGTCTTGTGAATTCTGGTGCAACCGCAGCCTATGTGGCAGAAGATGAGTTGGCAGTCGGCCTCCTCAATGGCCTCTTTGCGGCTGGTAAGTCTGTTCCAGAAGACTTTGAAATCATCACCAGCAACGATTCACCAATTGTGAAATTTACTCGGCCAAACCTCAGCTCAGTCAGCCAACCGATTTATGACCTTGGAGCGGTTGCCATGCGCATGTTGACTAAGATTATGAATAAGGAAGTGCTTGAAGATAAGGAAATTATCCTCAACCATGGCATCAAACACCGTGGCACAACCAAATAAGCCCCCTTCCTTCATAGACCACTGCAGATGATTTGCGGTGGTTTTTTGATTTGGACAGATGTCTGATTTGATAATCCTTCAAATTTATCCACCGAAAGTCGGATGAATTTTGGCCCAGATATAGTATAATAGGAGGTATGAAAGTTTTATTGTACCTAGAAGGTGAAGGAGCCTTGTCCAAGTCTGGTATCGGTCGTGCCATCAAGCATCAGGAGCGTGCTTTGCAGATGGCAGGTCAAGCTTATACGACTAATCCTGACGATGATTATGATATGGTTCATCTCAATACCTATGGTCTCAAGTCCTGGTCTTTGATGAAAAAGGCTCAAAAAGCTGGTAAAAAAGTGATTATGCATGGGCATTCAACCGAAGAGGATTTTCGAGATTCCTTTATCGGGTCTAATCTGGTGAGTCCTCTCTTTAAATGGTGGCTCTGCCGTTTTTACAAGCAGGCTGATGCCATTATCACACCGACACCTTATTCCAAGCGCTTGATTGAGGGCTATGGGATTGGTGACAAGCCCGTGATTGCCTTGTCAAATGGTATTGAATTGGCCAAATACAAACCTGACACAGCCAAGGAAGCGGCCTTTCGCGAGTATTTTGGACTGTCTGCTAATCAGCCTGTTGTCATTTGTGCCGGTCTCTATTTTATGCGTAAGGGGATTGATGACTTTGTTAAGGTGGCAGAGCAAATGCCAGAGGTTCGTTTTATTTGGTTTGGTGATATTGCCAAGTGGATGATTCCAGCCAAGGTCCGTCGAATTGTTGGGACAGACCATCCGGCAAATGTTACATTTGCAGGCTATATTAAGGGACCTGTATTTGAAGGAGCTATGAGTGGCGCAGATGCCTTTTTCTTCCCTAGTCGTGAAGAGACAGAAGGCATTGTCGTTTTAGAAGCGCTAGCGAGTCACCAGCATGTTGTCTTGCGGGATATCCCAGTTTATGAAGATTGGTTGACGGATGAAGCGGTGGAGTTTGGTCAGGACGTACCGAGTTTTGTCGCTGCCCTGGAGCGTGTTCTATCAGGACAGAGCCGAAAGACAGAGGCAGGCTTTGCGATTGCTCAATCTAGAGATTTGGAAATCATAGCAGAGCAGTTGCAACAGGCCTATGAGACCATTTATCAGACTTAGAAGAGAAGGAATGTTTTAGGAGAGTCTTATGCGTGTTGGTTTATTTACGGATACCTATTTTCCTCAGGTTTCGGGGGTGGCGACCAGTATCCGAACCCTCAAGGAAGAGTTGGAGAAGCTAGGTCACGAAGTTTATATTTTTACAACGACAGACAAGGATGTTAAGCGGTTTGAAGATCCGACCATTATCCGCCTGCCTAGCGTGCCTTTCTTTGCCTTTAAAGATCGACGAGTAGCCTATCGAGGACTTTCGGAAGCCTATAAGATTGCCAAAGACTATGATTTGGATATCATTCATACGCAGACGGAGTTTTCCTTGGGGATGATGGGTAAACAAATTGCCAAGGAGCTTCACCTGCCCCTAGTTCATACTTATCATACCCAGTATGAGGATTATGTTCACTACATTGCCAAGGGACATTTGGTGACACCTGGCATGGTGAAATTCTTGGTTCGGGAATTTATGTGGGATTTGGATGGGGTGATTTGTCCGAGCCGGATCGTACAAAACGTTCTCGATACCTATGAGGTCAAAACTCCTAAACGGATTATTCCAACAGGGATTGTTTTAGACCAATATGTGGGAGATAACATTACGAATGCTGAGATTCAAGCCCTACGTGAGCAACTGGGAATTACCTCTGATGAGACCATGCTCTTGAGTTTATCTCGGATTTCCTATGAAAAAAATATCCAGGCTGTCCTCAAGAGACTGCCGGATGTTTTGAGAGAAAATGATAAGGTTAAGTTAGTAGTTGTTGGTGACGGTCCCTATCTTGACACTTTAAAAGAACTGGCGCGTCAGTTGGGCATTGAGAAACATGTGATTTTTACGGGTATGGTCCCTCATGGTCAAACCGTACTTTACTACAAGGCTTGTGACTTCTTTATCTCGGCCTCTACCAGTGAGACCCAAGGGCTCACCTACATTGAAAGCCTGGCAGCTGGCCGGCCAATTATCGCTCATGGGAATGCCTACTTGGATGACGTGATTACAGACAAGATGTTTGGAACGCTCTATTATAAGGAGAGTGAGTTAGACGATGCGATTTTAGATGCTATTGCCTGCACACCAGAGCCAGATGCTAAGCGTTGGCAGACAAAGTGTCAAGAGATTTCATCGGAGACGTTTGGTAAGCATGTTGCTCAGTTTTACCTGGATACAATAATTAAAAAGGAAACGGAAGAAGCTCAAGAAACAGGAGTGCTCTATTCTTTCCGAACGGATGCTCGTAATGTTACAGTAAGATTGGCACGGACGTCCTTATCCTTGCCAGTTCGATTTGCAGAAACGACCGTTAAAACCTCTGCCAAGGTTCTCAAGGTTCCAGTCAAGCTAGTCGGAACTATCCGTGATTTGTTGGACTAACTCAGAAAAATCTCTAGGTTTATCAAATTAGTCGGTTTGCATGAGTAGGAGGTTGCGATGGCTCGTTTGGAGAAACAGTTTCTCTTTGTTTTACCGGTTATTTTTCTCTATTTGGTATTTCCCTATATTGTTGATTACCTACCAGTAGATGATTTGATGAAAAAAGGCTTGTATATCAATAACATTATCCTTTATATCCCTCTCCTGTGTTTGGTGATGGGTGTGGTTTCAGGTAGCTATCGAGGTTTTAATTGGATTTTTCCGTGTTTAGTCTTGCTTTTTTACCCTTTAACTTATCTTTTTAATCAGCAACTGGTCTTTCTGTATTGGGTAGCTTATGAGCTCTTTGCCTTACTCGGAGTTGGTTTGGGGCATTTGATTTATAGGTTTCGGATTAAAAAGCGGCGCAGGTTTGAAAAATAAAAGTAAAGTGGTAATCTGGCTTGCAAGTCGACTGGCCTTGTGCTATACTATCGGGTAGAGACTTATCAGACCTAGGAAATCTTTGAGAGAGCATGCGGTAGCTGGGAAGCATGTAGAGGATAGGCTTGACACTACTCGGTATGATTTTATGCAAACATAAAAGGGTGGTCACCTTAGAACCATTAGAGGTAGGAAGCTGTTTTACAGTACCCTATAAACTAAGGTGGAACCACGTCACGACGTCCTTTTTGAGGGCGTCGTGTTTTCTATTTCTCTTAGCGATTGCAAGTCAACATGACGTAGCAGAGCTTAGAGATATTGATGCAGTTTGAGCGAGAACGCAAACTGTAAACCTCTGAAAAATACAAAAGGAGAATTTCCATGATTAACATCACTTTCCCTGATGGTGCCGTTCGTCAATACGAAAAGGGCGCTACAACTTACGACATAGCTCATTCTATCAGTCCTGGTTTAGCCAAAAAAGCCCTGGCTGGAAAACACAACGGCAACTTGATTGACACTGTGCGTCCAATCGAAGAAGACGGGACGCTTGAAATTGTGACACCTGACCACGAAGATGCCTTTGACCTGCTCCGCCACTCGGCGGCTCACCTCTTTGCCCAAGCCGCAAAACGCCTCTTCCCAGAGCTGCGTTTGGGTGTTGGTCCTGCTATTGAAAATGGATTTTACTACGATACGGACAATGTCGCTGGTCAAATCACCAATGAAGACCTGCCCCGCATTGAAGAAGAAATGGCCAAAATCGTCAAGGAAAACTACCCTTGTATCCGTGAGGAAATCAGCAAGGAAGAAGCTCTTGAGCTCTTTGCAGATGACCCTTATAAGGTCGAACTCATCAACGAACACGCAGGTGCTGGCTTGACCGTTTACCGTCAGGGTGAATTTGTTGACCTCTGCCGTGGCCCTCACGTGCCGTCAACTGGCCGTATCCAAGTCTTCAAGCTCCTCAACGTGGCTGGTGCCTACTGGCGTGGGAACTCCGACAACGCCATGATGCAACGGATTTACGGAACAGCTTGGTTCGACAAGAAAGACCTCAAAGCCTATCTCCAAATGCGTGAGGAAGCTAAGGAACGTGACCACCGCAAACTCGGGAAAGAACTTGATTTGTTCATGATTTCCCAAGAAGTCGGCCAAGGCCTGCCATTCTGGTTGCCAAACGGTGCGACTATCCGTCGTGAATTGGAACGCTACATCGTCGACAAGGAATTGGCGTCTGGCTATCAACACGTTTACACACCACCGCTTGCGAGCGTCGAGCTCTACAAGACGTCTGGTCACTGGGAGCACTACCAAGAAGACATGTTCCCAACCATGGACATGGGTGACGGGGAAGAGTTTGTCCTTCGTCCGATGAACTGCCCACACCACATCCAGGTCTTCAAGCACCACGTTCATTCTTACCGTGAGTTGCCAATCCGTATCGCTGAAATCGGGATGATGCACCGCTATGAAAAATCAGGTGCCCTCTCTGGTCTTCAACGCGTTCGGGAAATGTCCCTCAACGACGGTCACTTGTTTGTCGCTCCTGAGCAAATCCAGGAAGAATTCCAAAAGGCTCTTCAACTCATCATCGATGTCTATGCGGACTTTAACCTGACCGAATACCGCTTCCGTCTGTCCCTGCGTGACCCAGAAGACAAGGAAAAATACTTCGACGACGACCAAATGTGGGAAAATGCCCAAGGTATGCTCAAGGCTGCCCTGGACGAAATGGGCGTGGACTACTTTGAAGCCGAAGGCGAAGCAGCCTTCTACGGACCAAAACTGGACATCCAAGTGAAGACGGCTCTTGGCAACGAAGAAACTCTGTCTACTATCCAGTTGGACTTCCTCTTGCCACAACGTTTTGACCTCAAGTACATCGGCGCGGACGGCGAAATGCACCGCCCAGTCATGATTCACCGTGGCGTTATCTCAACCATGGAACGCTTCACCGCTATCCTGATTGAAAACTACAAGGGTGCCTTCCCAACTTGGTTGGCGCCACACCAAGTAACGGTGATTCCGATTTCCAACGAAGCCCACTTGGACTATGCTTGGAAGGTTGCCAAAACCCTTCGTGACCAAGGTATCCGTGCCGATGTGGACGAACGCAACGAGAAGATGCAGTACAAGATCCGTGCGTCTCAAACCAGCAAGATTCCGTACCAGCTCATCGTCGGTGACAAGGAAGCAGCAGAAGGTGCTGTCAACGTCCGCCGCTACGGTAGCAAGGAAACGCAAACTCTGTCCCTTGAAGAGTTTACAGCAAACATCTTAGAAGATATTGCCCGTAAGTCACGTCAGGACTAATCATCATAAAAAGCCCGTTTTGGGCACTGCACTCCATACATGAGACAGAAGAAAAACACCTCCGTAGTATTCTAGTAAAATAGAAATCGGAGGTGTTTTCATGTCTAAACAAGCACACCCATATGAAATCAAGTTAGCCTGTATCGAAATGAAAAAAGCAGGCAAATCCAACAAAGTTATCATGGAGACTCTGGGCATTAAAAATAAAAGTCAAATCTACACTTGGCTGAAACGGTCAGAGAATCAAGAGCTCCACCGTCTCCGCCAACCAGTTGGCAAGCAATATAGCTATGGCAAGGGAATGGAACATTTAACCCAGATTGAACAATTAGAGTTACAGGTGGACCTTCTAAAAAAGTATCTCAGCTTGATAAGAACATCGGCAAAGTGAGTCTTATCAAGCTAGTCGAAGAATACAAAGAGCGTTATCCAATTCGCGTTATTCTGGACTGTTTCGGTGTTAAGCGTTCTACCTACTATCGCTGGCAACAGAAACCCCGTCAAGAGAAATCCCATGATTTCATCACAGAAACCATTGAGAAACTCTGTCTCGAGCACTACTTCATCTACGGTTATCGAACCATTACACGACTTCTGGCAAAGCAAGCCAGCTTCTCCGTCAATTCTAAGAAGGTGTATCGTATCATGAAGGAAAAGGGCTGGTTGTGTCGAACATGCCTCAAGAAAGCTCCAAACTTAGGCAAACCCTACTACGTTACCGACAACAAATTAGATAGAAATTTTAAAGCCAATAAACCACTAGAGAAGCTAGTGACGGATATTACCTATCTCTATTTTAGCAATTGTAAACTGTACCTATCTTCCATCATGGATCTCTACACTCGTGAAATTGTGCTTATACAATCTCTGACAAACAAGATACTGATTTTGTCTTAGATACGATCAACCAACTAAAACTACCTGTAGGCACCATCCTGCATAGTGACCAAGGATCGGTTTATACATCCCAATCTTACTATCAAGTGTGTAAGGAAAAAGGCATTATCCGCTCCATGTCCCGAAAGGGAACTCCAGCTGATAATGCCTGTATTGAATGGTTTCACTCTGCCCTAAAGACTGAAACCTTCTATCTCCGAGATAGGAGAAACTTCAACAAAGATAGTATAACAGATATTATCAATCTTACATTACATTTTATAATGAAGTTAGAATTCAACGGAATTTAAAAGACCAGTCTCCTGTTCAATACAGAAAACTAGTCTCATAAGTGTGTTTTTCTTCTGTCTCATTTATGGGGTACAGTGCCTTATCGGGCTTTTTTGTTACAATCACGAAAAGAAGGAATGACTGTATCTGAACAGTTTTAAGAAATCTTGCTACCCCGATTGTGGAAACGGAATAGTCCATGATTTCTTAGAATTTTAACGAGAAATTTCTATAATGGTGGACTTCATTGACTAAGTCGAATTAATTTAAAAGTACTTATCTAAATCGCTTGATTACGGTCTTTTACATGAATTTTAAACAAGTTGTGTTATAATAATACAAAACATAGTATGTAAAGGGTTTTATCGTATTTCTCAAAACGAAAACTCGGAATAAAAGTTGTATTAGTGACAACGATTAGATTATTTGGTCTTTACGACCATCTATTGTCCACATCTACCTTTTTGGAAAAAGTGGATGTGGAAAATCATTGCGCAACTAACGCAGACAGTTTATGCAGATTTATTGCAGAAAGAAGGACTCTAAATGAAGGTACTGATTACGGGAGCTACAGGTTTTTTAGGGGGATATCTGGTCAAAGAATGCCTGGCCTTGGGCTACGAAGTGATTGCTGTAGGGCGCAATCAAGCAATTGGACAAGGACTTGAAGTCAGTTATGAAAAGCTCGTATTTGTTGTTGCGGATTTGGCTGATAAGGCGTCTCTGGCTGCTGCCTTTGCTCATCAGCCAGACAAGGTGATTCATGCTGGTGCTTTATCAACTGTTTGGGGGCCATGGAAGGATTTTTACGAGGCCAATGTCTTAGGAACCCAGCATGTGATTGACTGGTGCCAGGAAACTGGTGTGGAACGGTTGGTCTTTGTCTCTTCACCCAGCATTTATGCCAGCAATGAAAACCAAGAATTGGTTACAGAGGAACAAGCACCTGTTGACAATCGCCTCAACAACTATATCGCTAGTAAGATTGAAGCCGAAAAGCGCGTGATAGCCAGTTTGGTTCCTTATGTGATTATTCGACCACGGGGCCTCTTTGGGGTGGGAGATACCTCCATTATTCCACGTCTCTTAGCTATTCATGACAAGGTTGGGGTCCCACTCGTTGCTGGAGGGCAACATCTCATTGATTTAACCTGTGTTGAAAATGTCGCCTACGCCATTGGACTAGCCCTGGAAAAGAAGGAGGCTATCGGTCAGGTGTATAATATCACCAATGGAGAGCCGATGACCTTCAAGGCTACGCTGGATTTGTTTTTTAAGGAAAAGGGAATCAAGGGGCGCTATTTATCCGTTCCCAAGTGGCTTTTGGCCGGGACTGCGGTTGTTTTAGAAGGGGTCTATCGGTTGTTTCATTTAAAAGGGGAACCTCGTTTGACTTGCTATACTTATTATCTCTTGGTTTACAGCCAGACTCTGTCCATTGAGAAAGCCAGACGCGAATTGGGTTACCACCCCATCATGACGATAGAAGAGGGAATACGCCATTATGTCCAGCATTCGTAGACTTGATTATTTTGTATGTGGGACCTGTATCAATCATCAGCAGATGATTTTTAAGAAGGAACCTGCTAAGGAATTAATTTTTCCTGCTGGTGTCTATCTAATCGAGCATGCCGAAAAAGGCTATATGCTCTATGATACAGGCTATGCTAGTGAAGTGATGAGGCCAACTTTGCGAAATCTGGCCTATCGTCTGCCAAATCCCATTCAGATGACAGAGGCAGATACAATTGATGCCCAGCTGCGAGCTCAAGGGATAGGTACAGAGGACATTGGAATTGTCTTTGTTTCACACTTACACCCGGATCATATCGGGCGTCTCAAAGCCTTTACCAAGGCTCAATTTATCCTGACCAAGGATTGTTACCAAACCTATCTGAAGTCGCGTTTTCGTGAGTTGGTCTTTCGGGATTACTTCCCCGATGACTTTGCAGAGCGGTTGATTATTCTTGATTTGACACAAAAGAGTGAGGTAGTAGAAGGGCAAAACTGCTTGGATGTTTTTGGTGATGGGAGCGTGATTGTCTACTCCTTGGATGGTCATGCACGTGGCCAACTCTGTCTTCATCTTCCTGAGCGAGGAATTCTGCTGGCTGCGGATACTTTGTGGCGCTTGGCGTTCATCAATAAGCTTGACAAGATGCGGCTGATTCCTCGGTTCATCCAGCAATCCTATCCAGCCTATTTGGCTTCTGCTCAAGTGTTGAAATCTTTTCTCGCAGCTGGGGTGCGGGTGCTAGTTTCTCATGAGGAACCGGCTCGAGTTAGGGAGGTGCTCTATGGATAAATGGCTCTTTCTTAAGACCTTTTACAAGGTTCGTTTTCGGGAAAAATGGACTAGTCGTGAGGCTATCGAAGCTCATCAAGCAAAGGGGCTCCAAGAGTTTTATGCTTACATGAAGCAACATTCACCCTATTTTAGGGAACATGGCTTTACCAAGGATTTTCTGATGGATAAGAGCTTTATGATGGCCAATTTTGACAGTTTGAATACCGTTGGTGTTGAAAAGGAAAAGGCCTTTGCCATTGCTCAAGAAGGGGAAAAGAGTCGAGATTTTTCAGCTTCTTATGGGGATATTTCGGTCGGTTTGTCTTCAGGGACATCAGGGAACTATGGCATTTTTCTCACTAGTCCCAATGAACAAGCTCTGTGGGCTGGAACCATTCTTGCCAAGCTTCTTCCCAAGGGACGCTTGCTTGGCCATAAAATCGCTTTCTTTCTGCGGTCTGATAACAACCTTTACAAGGCGGTAACCAGCCCCATTCTACGGTTACACTATTTTGATATGCAAATTGCGATAGAGGAGCATATTAAGACCTTGAATACCTATCAACCAAGTCTTCTGGTGGCCCCGGCCTCTGTTTGTCTGCAACTGGCAAGAGCCAAGCAAGCAGGTGTCTTAACGATTTCTCCCCAACGGATTTTTTCAGTCGCTGAGATATTGGAGGACCGAGATAGGACAATTATTGAGGAAGCCTTTGGACAACGTGTGTATCAAATATACCAGGCAACGGAAGGTTTTTTAGGGGCCTCTTGTCAGGAAGGAACCCTCCACCTAAATGAAGATGGTTTGTTAATTGAGAAAGAATGGGTCGACGACCAGCGGTTTTACCCTATCATAACTGATTTTAAACGGACCAGCGTTCCGTTTTACCGCTACAGATTAAATGATATCCTTCAAATTGAGGATAGGGAATGTCCTTGCGGATCAAAGCTTTTAGCTATCAAAAAAATTGAAGGAAGGTCAGACGATATCTTCTACTTTGAAAGCGAAGATGCTGGGGTATGTAGCATCTATCCAGATTTTATCAGACGCTGCCTCATTTTAATCCCAGAGATAGAAGAATATCAGGTGACCCAAGTCGCACTAGATCAACTAGAAATTGGACTGAATTACCGCAATCAAGCGGTTGAAGAAGCCATTGTGATGAACTTAAAGCAGTTGGCTACCGATTTTCACTTCACTTGCCCAAGCATTCGTTTTGTAGCTTATCAAGCACCAGCCAAGGGGCAAAAGCTACGGAGAATTCTTCAAAAAATAAACAAAAAGGAGCTAGAGATATATGCGCGGATTAACCATTAAAGGGTATGGAACAGCCCTACCCAGAGAAGCTGTCTTTTTTGGAAATCAACGCCGTTTCCGTGTGAGTCAAGGGGAAACCCAGCTGACCTTGGCAGTAGAGGCTTGTCACAAAGCCCTTAACAAGGCAGGAATTACCATTCAGGACATTGATTGTCTCATCGCAGCGTGTGCGGTTGGTATCCAGCCCATTCCATGTACGGCAGCCTTGATCCATGAGCAAATTGCGCTTGGAACAGATATTCCTGCTATGGATATCAATACGACCTGTACCAGTTTTATTTCTGCCCTGGATATGGCGTCTTATCTGATGGCAGGGGGACGCTACAAGCGGATTCTCATTGTCTCAGCAGAGATCGGTTCTTTGGGCCTAAATCCCCATCAAAAGGAATCCTATGAACTCTTTGGTGATGGGGCAGCAGCCTTTATCTTTGAAGCGACTGATCAGCCCAAAGGAGTGCTGTACAGTCTGCAAAAAACTTGGTCAGAAGGGGCGCATGCAACCGAAATTCGGGGTGGTTTGACGGGCTTGATGCCATATGATTACCATGAGGATATCAAGGCAGATTTCCAATTTGATATGCAAGGGAAGAAAATTTTGGCTTTTTCAGCCAAGAAATTGCCATCCATGTTTCAAGAATTTATCTCTGCTTCGGGCTGTTCTCTAGCGGAGCTAGACATGATTATTCCCCATCAAGCCAGTCGAGCCCTGCCCTTGATTATGCAAAAACTGGGTGTTAAATCCGACCAATACCTAGACATTGTTGCTGAGTATGGCAATATGGTTTCGGCCTCCGTTCCCTTTGCATTGGCTTATGCCATGGACAATCAATTAGTTGTCCCGGGGCAAAAAGTCGCTTTGATGGGGACGGCCGCTGGTCTGACCACCAATATGCTCCTCTTGCAGTTGTAAGTATGAATGACTGGGGTTATCTTATTTTTGGCATTAGTCAGTTGAAAAATATATGACAGAGAAGATGAGTCGTTATGAACCTGATGTCTGAGATAGTGCTTCCTTGATTTTACAAGATATTAAAAACGAACGACCGTTGTCGTTCGCTTTTGTTTTATCTTCTTATCTTAAACCACGTGTCTGTCGAAGGCGTCATCTGAGATGCCTTGTTCCAGGATGAGTTTAGCCCATTCGCGGGCGGAGTGGAGGCTGTGGTCCTTGTAGTTACCACAGGATTCAATAGTGGTACCTGGTACATCTTCCCAGGTTACAGAATCTGCGATTTCACGGAGGCTATCGGTGATGACTTGGGCAACTTGATTAGCGGTTGGTTGGCCCCAAACAATCATGTGGAAACCAGTGCGGCAACCGAAGGGAGAGCAGTCAATCATGCCGTCCATACGGGTGCGGATGAGCTTAGCCAGCAGGTGTTCGATAGTGTGGAGACCAGCGGTGTCCATAGCATTGTGGTTGGGTTGGATGAGGCGGATATCGAAGTTGGTAATCACATCGCCCTTAGGACCGTACTCTTCAGAAATCAGACGGACGTAAGGTGCCTTAACGATAGTGTGGTCCAATTCAAAACTTTCAACGATAACTTCTTTGGTCATAGGAAACTCCTTTTTGCATTTTCTTTATCATACCATATTTTTCTCCCTTTTTTGGAGAAATAGCTTGCGCAGAAATGGAAAAATCCCTGCTCTGCTATGTCTTAAAATGAGAAAGTCAAAAAACTGAAAGCGGATGAATTTGCTGTCGTTTTTAGATTGTGAAACGGTCTCAAATATGCTATACTAATAAATGGCTTGAAAAATCAAAAGGCCAATGTTAATAGAAAAAGTTGAGGTAAAGCATGCCAAATGTAATCATTGCAATCGGCGCTGCCCTCATTGGTTTGGTAATTGGTTATGTAGCGGTAACTCTTGGGCTTAAGTCCAAAAAAGAAGCTGCAGAACTGACTCTTCTCAACGCTGAACAGGATGTTGTTAATACGCGTGGCAAGGCTCAAGCAGAAGCTGAAGCCATCCGCCAAACAGCAGAACGTGAAAGTAAGGCCCACAAGAAGGAATTGCTTTTGGAGGCCAAGGAAGAGGCTAGAAAGTATCGTTTAGAAATTGAGCAAGAATTCAAGGCTGAACGCCAAGAGTTGAAGCAGATGGAAGGTCGCCTTTCCGAACGTGCGACAGCTCTTGACCGCAAGGACGAGAATTTGTCAAGTAAGGAAAAAACACTTGATTCCAAAGAACAAAGTCTGACAGATAAATCTAGACATATTGATGAGCGTGAGCAACGTGTTGCCGAATTAGAAACGCAAAAAATTGAGGAGTTGGAACGTATTTCCTCCCTCAGCCAAGAAGAAGCCAAGGCTATCGTCCTTGAAAAGACAGAGGCTGATTTGGCCCATGATATTGCGACCCGGATCCGTGAAGCGGAGCGTGAGGTTCGTGATCGGTCTGACAAGACTGCCAAGGAAATCCTTTCTCAAGCCATGCAACGGATGGCTGGTGAGTATGTGACGGAGCAGACCATTACAACAGTCCACTTGCCAGATGATGGCATGAAGGGACGGATTATTGGTCGTGAAGGTCGTAATATTCGCACCCTTGAAAGTTTGACCGGTGTGGATGTCATCATCGATGATACACCAGAAGTGGTTGTCCTTTCTGGATTTGATCCAATCCGCCGTGAGATTGCCCGGATTACTTTAGAACAACTGATCTCAGATGGTCGTATTCACCCAGCTCGTATCGAAGAGTTAGTTGAGAAAAACCGTCAAGAGTTGGATAACCGTATTCGTGAATATGGTGAGGCTGCCGCCTATGAAATTGGGGCACCAAACCTCCACCCTGATTTGATTAAGATTATGGGACGTCTGCATTTCCGGACTTCTTATGGTCAAAATGTTCTCCGTCACTCGATTGAGGTCGGAAAACTCGCTGGAATTCTTGCTGGTGAGATGGGTGAAAACGTAGCTCTTGCCCGCCGTGCTGGATTCCTCCACGATATGGGGAAAGCCATTGACCGTGAGGTTGAAGGTAGCCACGTTGAGATTGGAACTGAATTTGCCCGTAAGTATAAGGAAAATCCTGTTGTAGTTAACACCATTGCCAGTCACCATGGTGATGTTGAACCAGAATCTGTGATTGCTGTCCTCGTTGCAGCTGCTGATGCCCTCAGTTCTGCCCGTCCAGGTGCCCGTAACGAATCCATGGAGAATTACATCAAACGCCTTCGTGATTTGGAAGAAATTGCGACCAGCTTTGATGGGGTCCAAAGTTCCTTTGCCCTTCAAGCCGGACGTGAAATTCGTATTATGGTTCAACCGAAGAAGGTTTCGGACGATCAGGTTACTATTTTGGCTCACAAGGTCCGTGAGAAGATTGAAAACAATTTGGACTACCCAGGTAATATCAAGGTTACTGTCATCCGTGAGATGCGGGCCGTCGATTACGCCAAATAAGATAAGTATCAAAGAGGTTGCAATGGCAGCCTCTTTTTAAGGTCATAAAAGTGGCTCTTTGTCAACTGTAGTGGGTTGACCAATTTAACACCGAGAGAGGACAGGACTTGTCTTCTCTCGTTTTATGTTTATGGCAATGAAAATACGAGTT
>NZ_JBHRZV010000026.1:0-830 GCF_042649745.1 Streptococcus caprae
GGAGATACACCTGTTCCCATGCCGAACACAGCAGTTAAGCCCTAGCACGCCTGAAGTAGTTGGGGGTTGCCCCCTGTGAGATAAGGGAGTCGCTTAGCTAGAATCCGCCATAGCTCAGTTGGTAGAGCGCATGACTGTTAATCATGATGTCACAGGTTCGAGCCCTGTTGGCGGAGTAAAGAAGAAGGTAGAACGTTGAGAAATCAGCGTTTTTTTCTATTTTTAAAGAAAAATGAGAGATTTGATTCGTAAAAGAATTAAAAAGGTTTCAGTAAGTAACATGACATATATGTCATGTTCAAATTTGAAAAAATTGTGTACACTAGCATCATCAAAAAAAAGGAGATGCAGTATGACATCATTTGAACGTATTTATCTGGAAGTAAGACCGATTGTATTACGGTTACAGCGAGTTTATCATATTCAATTATGGACTCGAGCGGATTGGGATCAAGAAGGGATGTTGGTTTTATATTTATTGGTAAAGGAGCATCCGGAGTTAGTAGGGAGTCGGCAGTTATTTGTATATTATAAGACAAAGATGACGAATTATGTGAAGGATCAGATACGCAAGCAAGAGAGTAAAAAGCGCAAGTTTAATAAGTTAGCGTATGAGGAGATTAGTGAGATCGCATTTAGTATACCTTCTCGTCAGTTAGATTTAGAGGATTATGTGACCTATAAGGATAAGATGGAAGAATTGCGAGGGTCCTTGACGGGTGAGGAGTTGGAGAAGTTAGAGGCACTTATAGCAGGGGAGAGTTTCAAGGGGAAGGCGGCGTTTATTCGAGAGATTAAGAATAGATTTGGACACGAAGATGGGATGTAAT
>NZ_JBHRZV010000027.1:0-59220 GCF_042649745.1 Streptococcus caprae
CTCAGAGTTCCTTTTAATGTGTTTGTGGTGAACTACATTATATCTCTCTGGGATGTTTTTTCATACTCTCAACTGGCTAACTTCATTTTAGAACTTTCAACTCTATTTTCAAAACCTTCTTTCAAGTGATAACAAAGAAGGTCTCCTCTAATCGACTTGACCTACCACAAGCTATTTTTTCCATACTCGACAAAAAAAGAGTAGATTTTTCATCTACTCAATAATCATATGTTTAGATTATTCGGCGTCTTCTTCTTCATCAACGTCATCATCTTCTTCGTTTAACTCGACATCCTCATCAACATCGTCATCTGTGATAATTTCATTCAATTCAGAATCATAGGAATCCACTTCTGACTTTTCATCATCTGGATTTTCTTCATCGTATTCCATTTCGTCTGAAGTAGATTCATAATCGTCATCTTCTGGATCATCATCACTGTAATCAATGGCATCATCATCACCATCCATGAAGGCATTAACACGTTTTTTCTTACGTTTTGGAGCACCTTCTTCTTCTTCTTCAAGAGTGATAATTTCTTCATCGATTTCATCGATAGCGTACCATGAACGCAAGCCCCATTTGTTCTCGCCAAGCGGAATGAAGCTACCATCTGTATTAAGGTCTGCATAGAAAAATGGCAGAGCGTTACGGATTTCCTCGTCAGATTTACCGAGGTAGTTTTGAATCTCGTTTACCAAATCACTGAAGTACATCTCTTGCTCACGACCACGTTCCTCTAAAATCGCACGGGCCACTTCAATCATCGAGAGTTCACTTTTTTCTTGTCCTGCAAATACATCTAATTCCAAGGCAGTTCTCCTTTTTTATCATTCCTTACTATTTTACGCTAAAATTCCCTTTTCGTCAAAGTATTTATAGCCTTTTATCAAAAAGACAAAAGCCAAGACCAAGTCCTGACTTTCATTCATTTGTCTTATTTTACACTTGCAGTGCTTGTAATCACTTCAACTGCTTTTTTCATAGCGATGTCATGTTTTAGCATGTCAGCTGAAAGGAGGCTACGTACTTGAGCAACTTCCATGTTGTACTCAGTCGCAAGATCGTTGATTTCTTTTTCGATTTCTTCGTCGCTTGCTTCAAAGCCTTCAGCCTTAGCAATTGCTTCGATAACCAAGTTTGTCTTCGTACGTTTTTCAGCGTCCGCTTCAAATTGGTTGTGGAGGTCTTGCTCAGTTGTACCAGTCAATTGGTAGTACATGTCTGGGTTGATACCTTGACGTTGCATGTTTCCAAGGAATTCGTTCATAGCACGGTGAACTTCATCGTGAACCATTTCGCTTGGAAGGTCAACGATTTCAGCGTTTGCCACAGCAAGCTCGATTGCAGCACCTTCAACCGCATCGTCAAAGGCGATTTCTTTAGCTGCTTCAAGTTCCTTACGGTATTTAGCTTTCAACTCATCAAGTGTTTCGACTTCTTCGTCGATATCTTTAGCCAATTCATCGTCAAGAGCAGGAACTTCTTTAGCCTTAACTTCGTGAACTGTTGTTACGAAGAGGGCATCTTTACCAGCCAAGTCTTCAGCTTGATAGTCTTCTGGGAAGGTTACGTTAACCTTCACTTCATCGCCAGCCTTACTACCAACCAATTGATCTTCGAAGCCTGGGATAAATTGGCCTGAACCAAGTTCAAGTGAGAAGTTGTCGCCTTTTCCACCGTCGAATTCAACGCCGTCAACAGAACCAACGAAGTCAATCACAACTGTGTCGCCTTTTTCAGCAGCACCGTCTTTGATTGCCAACTCAGCCAAGTTGTTGCGCTCACGCTCGATTTTTGCATCAACATCTTCATCAGTTACTTCTTTAGTAACATCTACAGAAACTGCAAGGTCTTTGTAGTCACCCAATTTAACTTCAGGTTTTGTCACAACTTCAGCTGTGATTGTCCAGTCTTGACCTTTTTCCATAGAAACAACGTCAATTTTTGGTTGAGCGACAACATCGAGTCCAAGCTCTGCAATTGCTGCTTCATAAGCTGCCGGAAGAAGGGCATTCAAGGCATCTTCGTAAAGGGCTTCTTCACCAAATTTTTGGTTGAAGATTGGACGTGGCACTTGGCCCTTACGGAAACCTGGCAAGTTGATATCTTTCTTAATACGGTTGAAGACTTTGTCCAAGGCTGGTTTGATTTGGTCTTGACCGATTGTAAAGGTCACCACACCATGGTTTGTTTCTTTATTTTCAAATGATACAGACATGAATGTCATTCTCCTTAAATAATTATAGTACAGTTCAGTTTACCATATTTTAGGTATTTTTCAAACTATTTTCTTTAAATTTCTTGGTTTTAAGGCTTTTGGACAATAGCAGAGCATGGAGCTGATAGGCATTGCTTTTCTTTGATTAGTTCACTTTAGGCAATTTTAACTTTTTTTGGTAGACTAAGAGAGTACCTATCGAACTGACGTTTACTGTAAAGGATACCTTATGACCTATATTCAACATTATTTAGATTCCTTAAACTTGGAAGCTTTGGGACTAAGTCTGATCACACGCTGTATCAATCTAGTCCTCTTCATTATCGTTTGGGGTATTTTTAAGCGGTTAACCCGCCATGTCGCTGAAAAAATCCACTTTAAATCCGACCCCTTTGCCTTTAGTAGCGAAGCCAGACAGCGGACCCTGACCAAACTCTTTCAAAACGTATGGAACTATAGCCTCTACTTCATTTTGATTTATGCGGTGCTGGCAATCCTTGGACTCCCCATTTCGAGTCTACTCGCTGGGGCTGGAATCGCTGGACTTGCTATCGGGCTTGGTGCCCAAGGCTTTTTAACAGACGTGGTCAATGGCGTTTTTATCCTGATGGAACGGCAATACGATGTCGGTGATACGGTTAAAATTCAGACAGTGACTGGGACCGTCTCCGACGTCGGCATCCGTTCCACTCAGATTCGTGACCAGGATGGGTCCCTTCATTTTATCCCCAACCGCAATATCACCCTCGTCAGCAACCTATCTCGTGGGCCCATGCGGGCCCAGATTGACTTGCCTGTGCCAATGGATGCAGACTTGGACAAGATTTCCCAAACCATTGCCCAAATCAACGCAAGTAAGGTGCCCCAATTCCCTGAAATCTTGGCTGAACCTATCATCCAGGGAGCTCGAACCAGCACGACTGGTCAGCCTATTTTCCGCGTGGATATCCAAACGCAGAACGGTAAACAAGGACAGATTTATTACCACTTCTACCACCTTTACCAAGATGCCCTCAGGCGACAGGGACTCCTGTCTGAACGGCCACTGGCAACCGAACAACAGCCAACCGACTAAAAGAACCACCCAGAATTTTGATTCTGGGTGGTTTTCATATATTCATGAATCTGAGCAAGAAACTCCTGTGTGATGCAATATCTTAGGACTTTAAGTTTTAAAAATCACTGCAACAAATAATCTGTAATAGCTCTGACACAACCGTCTTGGTCGTTTGTAGGTAGAATGTGATCTGCAAGAGTTTTAATATCATCGCTAGCATTTCCCATAGCAAGGCCAAGACCTGCTTGGACTAGAATTTCACGGTCGTTATCCGCATCACCAACAGCAATAGTTGCTGCGATTGATAGTCCTAGCAAGTCACAGAGTTGATCGAGTCCTGCTCCCTTGTGGACACCGGCGGCCGTGAATTCTAATCCTGACTGCTCTGCTTTTACCACAGCTAAACGGTCCGAAAGGAGAACCTCATAGCCAGCGTCACGAGCATTTGCTGTTTGATGATAGAGGTTGATTTTCTCCAAATCCCCAGCATGCTCTTCCACAAAATCATAGATATTATCGACTAGAACAGCCGTCTTCTCATAGAGTTGACGATAATGGGAGACGTGAAAACGCTCAATCGTCTCCAGGTGAGACCGCTGCAGGTAGCCCTGGCCATCTTTCATAGCCAGCACCATCACCTGCCCCTGACGGGCATAGGTCGCAAGGTTGAGAGCTAAATCTATAGGGATAGGAGTTTTCTGCAGAACGGTTTGGTTTTGAAAATCGCAGAGCACCGCTCCGCTGGCCAAAATACCATAGTGCACACATGGAAGATCAGGCAGATAGTCCGCTAATTCCGACAAGGCGCGCCCCGTTGACAGGACCACTTCTTTCCCAGCCAGGCTAGCTTCACGGATAGCCTCTTGCGTAGTTGGGCTAATTTCCTTATGACTATTAAGCAAGGTCCCGTCCATGTCAAAGGCAATCAAATGATACATGCATGCCTCCTAAAATTTCCGGATTGGGTCTTGTTGATATTCCGCACGCGCACCACCAATCAGTTTTGGTCGGCTGGCAAGGGCTGTGACGTGAGCACCTCCCAGTTCACGCTGGATGGGACGTAGGGGTACCTGCACGCGCTTGACATGCATGCCGATTGAGGTATCCCCAATATCCAGTCCCGCATGGGCCACCACTTCCTCCACTTCGACCGGATGAGTCATGTACTTGAAGGCAGCCAGCTGGCCTGAACCACCCGCATGCAGGCTTGGTAAGACGTTGACGATTTCCAGGTTCTTGACGAGGGCCACATCCTCTTCGACCACCAGGGCTCGATTGAGATGCTCACAGCCTTGAACTGCCAAATAGATGCCACGTGGTGTCAGGACTTCTAAGATCGTTTGGACGATAATTTCGCCAATTTCCAGGCTAGACGCTTGGCCGATAACACCGCCAGCGACCTCAGAACTCGACAAGCCAAGAACAAAAATCTGACCCGCTTGAATGGCAGAGCGATCAACGATATCTTCTGTAATGACCCGGGTTTGTTGGGCCAGTTCTGTATGTGAAAGAGTCATAATAACCTCCTATTGAGCATTAGAACGGCAGACGGCCTTTGAGGAGACGGTAGAGGGCATAACCGAGGGCCATACCGACGAGATTTTGGGCAAGGTTGGTCGGGATGCTGGCCACTGCTGCTGGAAATCCATAACCCAAAACCAGGGCAGCAACCGCATAGACTCCGACCATGACAAGACTGGCTAAAACCAGATCCAGGCTCTGCTTTTTCCCAGAAAAACCTGCAAAATAGCCCTGAAGACCATGAGCGAGGAGACTAAAGACCATGTACTGGGGATAGCCTAGGAGCAGGTCGATGAGAAAGCCAGCCAAGCCACCGACAATAGCCCCCTGACGGCCTCCTAGATAAAAGGCGGTGAAGAAGACTCCGACGTCCAGCAAGGTCACAAAGCCCGTAGGAGTCGGCAGGATCACGTGGGCCAGGACTAGGGAGAGGGCGGTTAAAATCGCTAAAAGGGCACGTTCTTTGGTTTTAGTGGTTTGCATATTGGACAACTCCGTATTCATTGGATGCTTGGATGGCCTGGTAGACAAAATTCTTGGCCTCGCGAACCGCGTCAAGCGGAATCAAGCCCTTGACCAGATTGCTGGCGATGCTTGAAGCAAAGGTACAGCCCGCCCCTGTATTGTTCTTGTCAAGGACCGGACTTTCAAAGACCTTCAGGGTCTCCCCGTCATAAAAAACATCGATTGCCGTTGTCTTGCTGAGGCGATTCCCTCCCTTAATAACCACATTGGGGACACCGTAACTGTGGAGGAGCTTAGCGACTGCCTTCATATCGTCCAGAGTTTTAATGGTTTGTTGGGACAATAGCTCAGCTTCTACCAGATTTGGCGTGATGATGGTGACATGGGGGAAGAACTTGAGGAGCTCTGCCCGCAGACTGCTCACCTCCACATCGTGGGTCTCCTTGCAGACTAGAACGGGATCAAGGACGATAGGGATTCCCGCATGTTCCTTGACAAAGGCTAGACTGACTTCAGCGACCTCGACGTTGGGCAAGAGACCCAGTTTGATGCCTGAAAAGGGCACCTTTTTAAGAGACTGGAGTTGAGCCTGATAAAGGGCAGTATCCACAGGAAAAACCTCAAAGCCATTTTCTGTGATAGCTGTCATGCAGGTCAAGGCCAGAAATCCATGCTGCTGGTTGACCGTATAGGTAGCTAGGTCTGCGTGGAGGCCACCACCGCTAAAAATATCATTGCCTGAAAGGGCTAAAATGTAATCACTTGTCATAGATAATCTCCTTGAGGTAGAGGCCATTGCCTGCGGCAGTTGGACCAGCTAGGTTTCGATCACGACTCTCCAAAACGGTTTTAATTTGAGAGACTGGCATGCGATGGTTCCCAATTTTGAGTAGCGTACCGACCATATTGCGAACCTGCTTGTAAAGAAAACCATTGCCTGTAAAGGTAAAGACCAGCATATTAGGTCTTCCCTCTGGTTCTACAGTTGCCCTTGTGATAGTACGGATCTTATTTTCCACACTGGTCCCCGTCGCAGTAAAGCCTGTAAAATCATGGGTTCCCACTAAGTCCTTAATTGCCTCTTGCATGAGATCCAAATCCAGTGGATAGGGATAGGCGGTCGCATAGTGGCGCATCATGGGATTTTTTGGTCGCCCCGTATCCACCAAAAACTCATAGGTCTTGTTGTGCTTATCATAGCGGGCATGAAAATCATCCGCCACCTGCTCAACAGAAACTACATCAATATCCTCTGGGGCTTGGGTATCTAGACCAAAGCGGAGCTTTTCCACATCACGAGCCTGGGGCAAATCAAAATGAATAACCTGGCCATAAGCGTGAACGCCAGCATCGGTCCGTCCAGCTCCAAAAATGATGACAGGCTGACCACTATTTAATCGTTGTAAGGTTTTTTCCAATTCCTCCTGGACCGTCCGCTCCCCAGGCTGTCTCTGAAAGCCTGAAAACAAGGTCCCATCATAGGAAATAATCGCTTTATATCGTGTCATGAAGCTATTGTATCACTGGACTGGAAGACAAAGGAGAAAAAAGAAGAATCACTGTACGGGTACAGAATAAGATATCTAATCATGTCATCATAAAAAACCAACCTCCACACGAAGATTGGTTGATTAGACTTATTCTCCCTCAAAGGCATCCTTCATCTTGTCGAAGAACCCTTTTTTCTTAGGATGGACATCGCTCATACCAGAAGCAGCCGCAAAGTCCTTAAGGGCTTGTTTTTGAGCATCATTGAGTTTAGTTGGAGTGACAACTGTTACCGTCACGTGTTGGTCACCTTGGCCATTACCGCGCAATCGCGGAGCTCCCTTACCCTTGAGACGGAAGGTCTTACCAGTTTGGGTACCCGCCGGAATAGACAGGGCTACATCACCGTGTACCGTTGGTACATCAATGGTGTCTCCCAACGCCGCTTGAACAAAGTTAAGGTCCAAGTTATAGTAAATGGTTGACCCATCACGCTTGAATTTGTCGCTAGGTTGTACGCTGATAACGACGAAGAGATCTCCGTAAGGACCACCGTTAAAGCCGGCTTCACCTTGACCTTGCAGACGAATTTGCTGTCCTGTCTCCACACCTGCAGGAATTTTAACAGAAACGCTATGCGATTCGTCTTCGTGACCTGTTCCACGACAGGTTTGGCAAGGATCCTTGATTTCTTGGCCGCGGCCATGACAGACATCACAGGTTGCCTGACGGCGCATCATACCAAGCGGTGTTTGGGTATCAATATTGATAACCCCTGTTCCACGGCACTTGCTACAAGTGATTGGACTTGTCCCTGGCTTACAACCAGAACCCGTACAGGTATGACACGTTGTCTCACGGTTGTATTTGATTTCCTTCTCGATACCAAAGATGGCTTCTTCAAAGCTCAGATTGATCCGGTATTGAAGGTCATCCCCTTGACGGGGCGCATTAGGATTGCGTGAAGCACCTGTAGCACCGCCGAAAAAGCTAGAGAAGATGTCTTCGAAACCGCCGAAGCCACCACCATCAAAGCCACCAAAGCCACCTGCACCACCGCCGAAGCCGCCATTGGCTCCTGCTGCTCCAAACTGGTCATAATTGGCCCGTTTTTGCTCGTCACCGAGAGTCTCGTAGGCCTCTTGGACGTCCTTATATTTTTGTTCAGCCCCAGCTTCCTTATTGATGTCAGGGTGATATTTTTTTGATAATTTCCGATAGGCTTTCTTGATCTCGTCTTGCGACGCGGATTTAGAAACACCTAAGCGGTCGTAGTATTCTGTATTATTCATGTTTTTTACCTTTAGGTTTTTATTGATACTTTTCTGAAATGGTGCGAACGGTAGCAACCTCCTAACGGAGTTCCATACCTAAGTTTGAAGCCTAAAGTCTTCAAACTTCCGAGTATATGATTCAATTCATGAGTCATATACTTTCCACCATGGCGAAAAGTATCTTTCTCAGCGACACATTTTTCTATAGCAACAGATGTGTCGCAGTAGCTGACGGACAGTTCACATCGCCTTTGCTTGTGACTAGCCTCGTCAGCCTTGCGGAGATAAGACAACGAAATCGCAGCTTTGCTGACCGATTTCTGTCTTATTCTCAAAACCAGAGGCTGGGGTTCAACCTCTGGTTTCGATATATTGTTCTCTGACCACGTCAGTCTTTGTTTGTATGTTACTAGGCAGACCATCATAGTAGCTTACCTATTACCCTCACTCCTAGTTTCCAGGCTCGAGGGATAAAACAGTCCACAGGACTGTTTTATTTCTCCGTAAACTCGCCGTCTACGACGTCGTCGCCTGCGTTATCTGCGCTTGTGTTTTCAGCACCTTGTGCACCTGCGGCTGCTTGTTGAGCGGCTGCTGCTTGTTCGTACATTTTCACAGCAAGGGCTTGAGCTTTTTCGTTGAGGGCTTCAAGTTTGGCCTTCATGTCGTCGATGTTGTTGGCTTCTTGAGCAGCCTTGAGTTCGTCAAGGGCAGCTTGAGCTGCATCGCGTTCTGTGTCAAAGCCTTTGCCTTCAGTTTCCTTGATGGTTTTCTCTGTTGCAAAGATCATTTGGTCAACTTCGTTGCGAAGGTCAACTTCTTCTTTACGTTTAGCATCTGCTTCTGCGTTTGCTTCAGCATCCTTCATCATTTTTTCGATTTCTTCGTCTGTCAAGCCTGAGTTAGATTGGATAACGATGGTTTGCTCTTTTTGCGTACCAAGGTCTTTAGCCTTAACAGATACGATACCGTTCTTGTCGATGTCGAAGGTTACTTCGATTTGTGGAATACCACGAGGCGCTGCAGGGATGTCTGTCAATTGGAAACGACCGAGGGTCTTGTTGTCCGCAGCCATTGGACGCTCACCTTGAAGAACGTGGATGTCCACCGCTGGTTGGTTGTCTGCTGCAGTTGAGAAGACTTGTGATTTAGAAGTTGGGATAGTTGTGTTACGGTCGATGAGTTTTGTAAATACACCACCCATAGTTTCGATACCGAGTGACAATGGAGTCACGTCAAGAAGGACAACGTCTTTGACATCACCAGTGATAACACCACCTTGGATGGCTGCACCCATGGCAACAACTTCATCAGGGTTAACTGATTTGTTTGGCTCTTTGCCTGTTTCTTTACGGACAGCTTCGACAACCGCTGGTATACGTGTAGAACCACCAACCAAGATGATTTCATCCAAGTCGCTTGCTGACAAGCCAGCATCAGAGAGGGCTTGACGAACAGGTGCTTTGGTACGTTCTACCAAGTCAGCTGTCAAATCGTCGAATTTAGCACGTGTGAGGGTCAATTCCAAGTGGAGAGGTCCAGCATCGCCAGCTGTAATGAACGGCAAGCTGATTTGTGTTGATGTTACACCAGACAAGTCTTTCTTAGCTTTTTCAGCAGCATCTTTCAAGCGTTGCATAGCCATCTTGTCTTTAGACAGGTCGATGCCGTTTTCTTTTTTGAATTCAGCAACTAAATGCTCGATGATTTTGTCGTCAAAGTCGTCACCACCAAGAGTGTTGTCACCTGAAGTTGCGAGTACGTCGAAGACACCGTCACCAAGTTCAAGGATTGACACGTCGAAGGTACCACCACCAAGGTCAAAGACGAGGATTTTTTCATCTTTATCTGTCTTATCAAGACCATAAGCAAGGGCAGCTGCGGTTGGTTCGTTAACGATACGTTCTACTTCAAGACCTGCAATCTTACCAGCATCTTTTGTCGCTTGACGTTGCGCGTCGTTAAAGTAAGCTGGTACAGTGATAACGGCTTTGGTTACTTTTTCACCAAGGTAATCTTCAGCATAACCTTTCAAGTATTGAAGGATCATGGCAGAGATTTCTTGTGGTGTGTATTCTTTACCGTTGGCAGCTACTTTTTCAGCTGTTCCCATTTTTGATTTGATAGACAAGATTGTGTCTGGGTTGGTTACAGCTTGACGTTTTGCGGCATCACCAACGATGATTTCACCGTTTTTGAAAGACACAACAGACGGTGTTGTGCGGTTGCCTTCTGGATTGGCAATGATTTTTGATTCAGTTCCTTCAAGAACTGCTACTGCTGAGTTGGTTGTACCAAGGTCGATACCGATGATTTTAGACATAGTTTTTTCCTCTTTTAATTAAATTTTTCTTTCATGCTCTCCTTAAGTAGTCGGAACACCAGTAGCCACCTTTGGTGTCTCGTGGCTAAAAATTGAGCCTAAGGTCTCAATTTTTCCCTCGCAGATAACCTAACGGTTATCTTCTTTTGACTACGGCAGAGAGCATTTGGTCAGCTCGCATGCGCTCGCTGTAATTTCTTAGTTCGCAGTAGCTGATGGTCATTTCTTCGTCCTTCGGACTGTGAAAGGTCTCATCAGCCTTGCGGGAGTGCGTCGACGAAATCAAAGATTTCTGACTTACCGCCTAGTTTTCTGTCATTTCGGACAAATTTATTTTTTTGATTAGCTATTAACATTGTATAGTGTAATTGCGACGTTCGATAGCAAAATCGATACCATTTTACTATCGAACTAGTAAGGAGTCTAGGCAATCCGCCATAGCGGTTGCCGTATAATGATGAGGCGTTTTAACGCCCATCATTATTGACTAGTTATACACCACAACCATAGCTGGTCTAAGGAGTCGGTCGTGGAGTTGGTAGCCTTTTTGGAGGACTTGGGCGATGGTGTCAGCTGGATGGTCATCATCTGCTGGCAGGGTTTGAACCGCCATGTGAAGGTTGTGGTCAAAAGCTTCAACCGCAACTTCTGTGACACCTTCTTCTTTGAGGGCTTGGATGAGGCTGTCCTGCACCATGCTGATACCCTTGGCCACGTCTTCACTGATGCCCTCAACTGCTAGTGCACGCTCCAGGTTATCCAGGCTCGGCAAGATTTTCTTGGCCAAATCCTGAGAACGATAACGCTGGAGACTCTGACGCTCCTCGTTGCTACGACGCTGAATATTTTGCATTTCAGCGTGGGCACGGAGGTACTTATTTTCAAAGTCTTCCGCCCGTTCGTTAGCCAGTTCCAGCTCCGATTTTTCAGGAGCCTCCTCTACTTTTTTCTCAGCTTCCTCCACAACCGGCTGATCTTGCAGGTCCTCATTTTGGACCTCGTCTTTAACTTCTTCTGTCAAGGGTATACCTCTTTCTTCTTTTTATAATAGCAGAGCTCTCTGTTCAGCCTTGTCTTTAATTCACTTCATAGTGATTGCTATTGAGATAGCGATAGTAATCACTGAGTTTCATAAAGAGGACACGGGAGATAACGTTGATCAAGCTCATCTGACGACGATAGTCCATGTCAATTGGGCCTATCAGACTCATCAGGGCCAGCCCCCGATAAGGAACGGGGAAGGGATGGCTGATGACCGTCACCTGCTGGAGCGCAGGCTCTGGGTGATCCGCCACTCGGATCTTGGTGACCTCGTCCATGTCCTGACGCAAACTGACTGCAACAGCTTGGCTATGGTCCAAAAACTGATAAGTCTCTAGACTGCCATAGTTGAGCGACGCGACCTTACCAGCCATGAAGACCGTCTCCTCAAAGAGGCTAGAAAAGATGTAATCCATCAAATCCAAAACGTTATCCGTGGTGGTAAAGTAGCGCTGGACAATCTGAGGAATCTCAGTCCGCAGGCGATAGTGAATGTCAAGGACACTTTGGTTGAGGAACCGCTCTTGAACCAGCTCTGTCAGTCGCTCCAAGTCTCTCAGCAGGAAATTCTTGGGGATGGCAAACTGAACGGTCACTGGCCGCGAGTCGTCCAAGGTCAACACAGCCAAGCCGTCGTGACTGGACAAGGGAACGATATCAAAGGACGTCAGCTTTTGTTGCTTGGGCTCCACATCCAGGATAACCGACGTATAGCCCGTCAGGTCTGCCAAGAGCTGGCTGGCTCTGGCTAAGATATCTTCCAACTTATAGGCTTCAAAATCAAAGGCCTTGATTACCCGGTAGACATCTTCCTCGTTGATCTGCTCCAAATTGAGTGAGTGCTTGACAAAGTACTGAAAGCCCGCCGGACTCGGCATCCGTCCACTGGAGGTATGGGCCTTTTCCAGCAAGCCCAATTGCTCCAAGATTGCCATGTCGTTTCGAATCGTCGCCGAACTGGAGGCGATGGACTCCTTGAGCGCCTTAGACCCAACCGGTTCATGGGTCTGGGTGAAGAGCTCCACAATCAGATTTAAAATATCATTTTGACGCTGGGTGATCATAAGGACTCCCTTCATCGATGGTTTCTAGCGGTCCATAGCAGAGCTTCTTGCAACTGCCGTCTCAGACTGCTAGTAATGTTAGCACTCGATGTGTTAGAGTGCTAACTCATGATTTAATTATACCCCTTTTCCACCCTGTGTCAAGCCAAAAAGCACAAAAATTAGCACTCTTTAACCAAGAGTGCTAAAAATACATCTTAAGACCGAGACAATCCGACCATTTAGACAATATGCTCTGCAATTGCAGTGTCCGCTGCGATACGACCAAAGGTAAAGATATCTGTTAGAGAGTTTCCTCCTAGACGGTTCCCCGCATGTAAACCTCCAGCAACTTCGCCTGCTGCGTAAAGGCCGTTGATGATGCGACCATCTTCACCGATGACATGAGTTTGTGTGTCAATCTTGAGACCACCCATAGTATGGTGAACCGCTGGTTTCCGTGGTGTTGCATAAAACGGTGCCTGCACACACTTCAGATCAAAGCCACCTTTATTGAACTCTGGGTCAAAGCCAGCATCAACATAAGAATTGTAATTGGTAATGGTTTCAACTAAGACAGCTGGCTCAATATTGATTTGAGTAGCTAGTTCTTCTAGTGTTTCTGCACGGAAAAGTGTCCCTGCTGCTACTTGGGCATCAATTTTCTCCTGGCTAGTGTTATAAGCCGTTGCCTTGATGTTATCATCCGCAATTAGATAGAAGAGACCGCCGTTATCAATGGCTGCTTGAGACAGCTTATCACGACTACCATACTCATCCACGAAGCGTTTCCCTTGTTGATTGACCATGATAAAGTTGGCTGGTGGCACTTGCAAACCAGAGAAGAGGGCGCCCGTCACTGGATCAGACACAGGCATCATCTGGCTAAAGCCCATACCAACAAGATCTGCCCCAACAGACTGACCAAGCAGAATCCCATCACCAGTCACGGCTGGTGTATTGGATGTAGCAATATTGTCATCAATCTCTGACCAGTAAGTATTGTACTGTTGAAGCATCTTGGTGTTGGCTCCAAAACCACCAGTCGTCAGTACAACAGCCTTGGCCTTGACGGTGATGGCCTGACCATTTCGTCCTTCACCTTTCACGCCCGTCACGACACCCTCTGTTACCAGCAGTTCCTTAACTGGTGTATCGGTCAAGATAATCCCGCCATTTTCTAGAACAAATTCCTTAAGGACAGAGATAAAGGCCACTCCCATCGGCACTTTTGGCTTATGGCCACGGCGCCAAAGAGCACCAACTGGCATAGTCACTTCATCACGGACAAATTCGACACCGATATCTTCCAACCAACGAACTGACTCAAGCGCTCGTTCTGTCAAAACTTTGACCAATTCATAGTTCCCATGAATTTCATTTCCTTGCAAGTCCTTACGTTTCCCACCAATATAGGTCTGGATACGATAAAGAAGCGTTGAATCAAAAAGATAGGTTGGATCTTTGAGGTAATTTTCCAGTTCAACCTTGAGGGCACGGAAATCGTCCAAGAACTCTGGGTCAATGGTCGCTTCATCGATATCATGCAACTCTTGCAAATTGTGGTCTTCACCTGGGTGAGCCGCAAAGGTATTTTGCCATGCTGGATCTGGTGCATTCATAGGACCGCCTGCACGAACTGTGTTGCCCCCAACAGATGGGAATTTTTCAACAACAATGACTTGTTTGCCACATTGAAGCGCTCGAGCCGCTGCGGCAAGCCCTGCACCACCACCACCGACAACAACAAGGTCTGTGTCGTAAGTCTTATCTTCCTTATCCAGGGCAGATGGTGCTTTGGGACGACTACGCAATACATCTGGGTTGCCCCCCGCCTGACGAACGGCACGAGCTACCCCGTCTAAAACACCATTTGAGGTCACAGAAGCACCTGAAATAGCATCGACATTGAGGGTTTGTCCCTCGATGATTTCACTTGGCACACGGGTAAAGACGATATCGGCAATCCCACCGGTTTCTCCAGATGAGTCAATATTGATTGCTTCAATCCGTTCTTCTGACAAGGTTACAGACATTGGCAAATCACCATTGTGACCAACTGTTGTCACCTGATAGGTTCCAGGGATAAAGCTGATTTTCTCTGGTTCATTGAGCTGGTTGGTGATATCTGCAAAGCGCAAGAATTTATAGAAACAAGATTCTAAGAAATCAATAGTCCCTTGAGAATTAAGATTCCCAGCCTCGTCAAAGGCACGATGGGCCTTACCCAGCAAGAACTCAGAACCTGGCATGACAACGGCATTCACACCTGGAGCATCCAAAATTTGGCGCAAATGAAGCTGAGCACGTGATGAACCCTGCACATCATAAGACGCTCCCACAATCATCGTCGGTTTGCCAGCCAGTGGATGAATGTTAAAGCTCAGCCATTCCAGCAAGCTATTCAGACTAGATGGTATGGTGTGGTTGTGCTCAGGAGTGGCAATGATGACGGCATCTGCTGCGGTAATTTTTTCATTAAAAAGCTGAATTGGAGCCGAATCCGTTTGGTCATTGGTTTCGTCGAACATCGGAATATCTTTGATTTCGAGAATCTCGATGTCCGCTTTCTTGGCAAAGTGCTGCTGCATGAATTGCAAGAGCATTCGGTTGTATGAGTGGTTGGCATTGGTACCAACAATTCCAATCAATTTCATGCGGTATTCCTTTCTATATTTTTATGCCTTAAGCCATTCTTCCCAAATAAAGGATTTTTTCCGATGGGTATCTGCTGGCTTTACTAGCTGGTTGGTCAAAGTGACAAATTCAATAAATTCACTAAAATGTTCTTCCAACTCTGCGACTTTTTCAGGATTGTTCAGATGACCTTCATCATACAAAACTTGCTCTGAATGCCCCAAGAAAAACTCTGTGCCTGGCATGACACGGGCCTTGAGTTCTGGTGCATCGAGAATCTGACGCAAGTGAGCTTGTGCACGAGATGTCCCTAGAGAACCAAGCGAGCAGCCAACAATCATGGTTGGTTTGTTGACCAATGCTCGTGTCGTATAGGCAATCCACTCCAGTGCGCTAGCTAGAGGTGCTGGAATCGTATGGTCATACTCGGGCGTCGAGATGATCACACCGTCTGCTGCCAAAATAGCCTCCGAAAAGGCCGCAACTGCAGCGGGTACTGTCTTGTCTTCCGGTTCATTAAAAGCGGGCAAGTCCTTGATTTCTAAAATCTCAATATCCGCCTCTGCCACAAAGTGACTAGCCATGAACTTCAGCAGTTTTCGATTGGTTGAACGCGAAGAATTGGTTCCTACAATAGCAACTAACTTCATGTTTGTTACCTCTTTCACATTTTTATTTTAATGCCATTATACTATTATCTAGGTTTTTGTAAATACATTAGCGGTATATTTAAGACAATAGTATCATTTTTTCCGACCTTTGTATCTTTTTGTGATTTTTTTAACAATTTTCCTGTTTTTTTCTGAAAATCAGATTGACACCCTTTTTCTGGTTTGGTATATTACTTGTGAAAAACAAAACAAATTATCAGGAGGATTTGTTATGGAAAAACAATTGAATCGGTGGCAAGTCATTTTTGCTTCCACTGCCATTCTGCTCTGTACAGGTGCCGTTTATGCCTTTAGTGTATTTGCTGGACCTTTAAGCGCACAAACAGGATGGAGCATGCCTGAGATTATGATGGCCTTTACGATTAACTCAGCAATCGGCCCAATCCCAATGATTTTAGGTGGTTACTTGGTAGATAAGGGCTATGTCAAGTGGACAATCGCTCTTGGCGGACTGCTGTTTGCTATCGGATTTTATCTGACAGGTTATGTCACCAGTCCAGGTATGTTGTATGTGACCTACGGATTGATGGCAGGGCTCGGACAAGGGTTTGCCTACTCTGGTGCACTCAGTAACACCCTTCGCCTATTCCCAGATAAACGTGGTTTGGCTTCAGGTATCCTTACAGGAGGTATGGGCTTTGCTGCTGTACTTGCTTCTCCAATTGCTAGCAACCTCATCCAATCTCACAACGCTAGCTTTGCATTTAAAACAATCGGTTTAGCTTACATTGTCGTCGTTCTCATTGCTTCACTCTTTATCAAGCCAGCTCCAGCAGGCTACAAGCCAGAAGGTTGGACCCCACCTGCACAAGCTCGTGGTGGTGCTGTAAACAAAAATTGGACCGATATGTTGAAAACACCTATCTTTTATGTCATAATTTCAATGTTCTTCGTAGGGGCTTTCTCTGGTTTGATGATCGCATCTCAAGCATCGCCAATTGGCCAATCCATGTTCGGACTAAGTGCTGGTACTGCCGCACTCTATGTCAGCCTCTACTCGATTAGTAACTCCAGCGGACGGTTCATTTGGGGAACAGTTTCTGATAAAATCGGTCGGAGCAAAACCCTCATGATTATCTTCTCAGTCGTTGCTTGTGCCCTTCTCGTTTTGACCCTCATCCCTGGTCAATTCGGCTTTGCTCTTGGTATTATCGGGCTGGGCCTTTGCTTTGGTGGCGTTATGGGTGTATTCCCGTCTATTGTCATGGAAAATTATGGCCCAGCTAATCAAGGTGTCAACTATGGTATCGTCTTTACTGGGTATTCCTTGGCTGCTTTCTTTGCACCACGCGTAGCGGTTCAAATGGCCGCTGCCAACAATGGAAACTATAGCAATGCTTTCTACGTGGCCATCGCTCTTGCTCTAATAGGTTTGGCACTCAATGCTACCTATATGAAGCTTACGGCTAAAAAATAACAACGGTAATAGGCCTGCAGCTTCTAAATCTGCAGGTCTTTTTCTATCCCTCAAAATGGACTGCTTTCTTTATGATATAATGAAGTAATGGAGGAACGCTACATGAATCAACCTATCAAAGACGACCCTTCAGGCTTTTCCTATGAATGCTACCACACCACGCTAGCGAGTAACTCATCTGATATCCTATCCCATTGGCATCCAGAGCTCGAAATCATTTATGTCCAAAAAGGAAGCGCCTGCTACCATATTAACCATACCGTTTTCAACAGTCAGGCTGGAGACATCATTTTGATTCAGCCAAACAACGTCCATGCAATCTCACAGCTGCCTTACGAGGAGCAAGAGAGTGATACATTTGCTATTCATCTGGATCACTTAGGGCGTTCCAATGTCGACAAATACAGTCAACGTTACTTGCAGCCCATCTACATTCACCACTTTGAACTCACACCCCGTATCCAACCAGGTATGCCTGGCTACGAAGCTCTCAAATCATGCCTTTTATCGATTTTTTCTATCGTCCGCGAACAGAATCTCTATTTTGATATGCTTCTCAAATCCAAATTACATGAATTTCTGTATTTGGTTTTTAAACACCGCTATGTCAACCGCCATTACACAGATGATACCTACCAAAAATACCAAAAATTAAGAGATCTGATTGATTACATTTACCAACACGCCCATGAACAGTTGACGATTTCAGAATTAGCCGAGTATTTTGGCTATAGCCGTACGCATTTTATGGCGGTTTTCAAACAACATATCGGGAGAAGCTGCCTTAAATTTATTATCCAAGTCCGACTCAACAACGCCTGTGACTTACTCGTCCAAACGAGATTACCTGTACGCGAAATTGCTCAAAAGGTTGGATTCACAAATATAGCCAACTTTAATCGCCAATTCAAACAGGCCTACCACATCACTCCTTATCAATACCGCCAAAAAAATAGCCCACAAACGTAGGCTATTTTTCTATTTATTAGACTTCTCAGAGAAAGCGGTTAGAATCCTTACAACCAATCCTATCATCAACACCACCTGCACTACCGCTACGCCATTGATAGCCCAACCAGCAAAGCTAGTCGCTGACAAATTGACCCGTGGCAAAACAAACAGGGTAAAGGTGATGATGTTTAGTCCTAGTATCGCTAGACAAGCTTGCTTGGTTTGTGGGGATGAAGATTTCATTTTTTAGTCCTCCTTAAGGCTCTTGCGCAGCTGGTAAAAAAATACAAGACATAGGCCATCAGTGGGAGGTAAATCAGGCCCAATACCAGTCGAAAAACGGGTCCTTTTTCTGCATGAAATGCAAGCATGAAAATAAGCACACTCAAGACAACCCGTGACCGATAAATCCGCTTAATCATGGCAAGCTTACTGACCTTATCGCTGAAAATCTCAGCATCCTCCGCTTGACTAGCTTCCTTGCAAAAATCCAAAATTCCAACAACGAGCAACGTTTTCCCAGCCATAGTCCGCATACATCTGCAAGTAAGATTCCCGCTCTGCCTTTTTCAACTGTACAAAGTCCAACTTATAGGTAACTTCTGCAGATTCCACCGCTTCAAAATGGTAGAACATGCCAAAGCGTACTCTGACAAACTTCCAACCCTTGCGGTGCATCTCAGTTAGGTATCTTTCTTCTTGTTCAAAATCCGTGATAAAAAATTTCTTCCATTCTACTTTGGTTTTCATAGTATTTCTCCCTTACTATTTTTATAAAGACGTTCAATTCGTGCCAACTCGAGTTCTAAAACTTCTCGTCCAAGATCTGTGATGCGGTAAATCTTGCGCTTGTCCTCCTCCCGGTGAAAGGCGATGAGGCCGTCCTTTTCCATCTTGGACAGGGTGCCGTACATGGTTCCCGGGCTAATGACAACCTGATTAGCCGTCAACCGCTTGCTTTCCTGGGTAATCTCATAGCCGTGACGCTCTTCTTGCAGAGCAAACAAGATGTAAAAGGCCGTCTCGGTCATGGGAATGTAGACCCGTTTGATTTTGTCTTCCATAGCTTCTCCTTTTTCGTACTTCGATGTATCGTAGTCCGTTATATTGTATCTTGATTATATCGTAGTGAGATGTATTTGCCGAGAGAAGATAAACATTTTTTCAAAAAAGAAAGCACCACGCCAACCGACGTAGTGCTCCCAAGAAGACATGAAAAAAGACCGATTTGCATCAGCCTTTCTTCTTATTATTTCGTAGTCGCAGTGACTTCTTCATAGCTCATCATGTTCTTGCTGATGAGCGGAGAGTCTTCGCTCCGGCGCTCAGCTGCGTGAGCCTTGTGCTCTTGGGCATGCTCAGGACGTTTCATCCAAGCCTTGAAATCGTCCTCGGAGTGCCATTTAGAAATCGCCGTCAAGATTACCGCGGCCTCTTTTTCTGCAATCCATACTTCGTTGGCTAGGCAGGTTTCCCAGTTAGCTAGCGATTCTGCATCATGTTTGAACTTGGCTTCGAATTTCTCGCGCGCCTCTTTTTTAACTTCAAATGTTACGGTTTTTACGATTACCATTGCTGTTCCTCCTCGATTGATATCCCTTATTATAGCGCATTTTCAGCCATTTCATAAGCATTTTACCCCGCAAGATAGCAGAGCAATTAGTCATACTGGGTTAGATTTTCAGACTCGATGACTGCGATTAGCTTGCTAGCATAGTCAGGATCTTCAGAAAAACCTGATTTCTGCAGGGCCTTGGCAGCAGTCTTATAACCATCTGATGTCGCCAGAGTTGTGTAGAGCGTGTCTCCACACTCCCCTGATTTGAGCCTGGTCAAATAGTCCTCCAAGCTTTCCAAGTCAGTATGGTAAATCTGATAAGACTTGGTCTGCTTTTTAGCCTTGTTATCGTAGGGCGGGGCTAAAAGAGCAATCCCTGCTCTGCCATTTTTAGCCTCCAACTGAAGGAGGTTATGGTATTTGTGGGTCAGGTAGGTCTGGCGTAATCCGAACCAAGAATGACCTGCCCTAGCAAAATAGAGGGGCGGAGCCCATAAGATTTGGCCAACTCCTGTACCTGAGGTGCTAACTTCTTAACAAAGGATGCGTGACTTTCCCCAGTCTGCACGGATTGTGTGGCAGTAGATTTCTGGGCAGTCATCATGGGCAACAAGAGTCCCACCACGAGGGCAATTCCAATGATCAGTATAACTTTAGGCGATTTTTTTCTGATAAAGCCTCGCTATTTCTTCTCTTGTTCTTGGAGCAGGGCGATGTATTCTTCCAGAGACAGATTATGCTCCGTCATATACTTAGCGGACTCCACACCGACGTAGCGCCAATGCCAATCCTCATAACCGATACCTGTAATGGCTGTTTTACTCTCTTCGTAGCGCAGGATAAATCCATATTGTGGAGCTAGAGCTTTAATTTGAGCGACAACTTCTTCTGAACTCGTATTCAATTCCGCAGCATTACTCATATCAACAGCAAGCCCAGTGTGATGTTCACTGGCGCCTGCTGGCTGAACTGTTGCCTGAACAACAGCTTCCGCCGCCTCCTGAGTCAAGCTCGGGTCATTGGCCATAACTTCCTGCAAGGTCTCCGTATATAACTTAGCCTGTTCAGCAACACTACGATATCCTGACACAAGTGTCTCACTGGCTTCTACTGTTCGTGCCGCTGCTAAGAAATCCGTAAGGTGTTGAGCAATCCGTGAGTCAACTGGGATGCTTTCAACCTCCGTCAAGTCAATACTCAGCTCCTCGGTTAAATGCTCACGATTGACCAAGACTAAATTCCAATCACTCGTTGAAACATCTGGTAAATCCGAGTCTTTTTGACTTGTCGTTGTACTCGTCGATGTTGATTCTGTTGTCTGAACCTTAGGCTCAGTTTTTTTCATTTGATTGATATGGGAACCTGACAGAAACCAATACCAGATTCCACCAAAAATTACCAATGAAGCCAAAACCATTGCTAGCTTAAGACCTTTATTTTGCTTCCGCATCTCTAATTGCTCGTCCTTTCTCACGGTAGGACAAATCTCCTACACTAACGACAGATAATTGTCCATCTTCAAATTCCAAAATAGTAACGCTGCCGTTCTCAATATGTTGCTTAGGACGTTTGGGGTCTAAAAGCCAGACAAGTGTTCCGATACTCATACCATGACTAACGACTAGCGCATTCCCACCGCCATCTGCTTCCAAGCTCTTTGCGATAGACATAAATCCATCTAATAGGCGACCACGTAGCTCCTCCCATGTTTCAGCCCAACCTGCAGTATCGACCTCGTAAATACCCTGAGCCAACTCTGGGTAAGGAACTTGGTTCAAATCACGGCCAGCAAAAATATCAGTTCTAGGAAGAACCCCGACAAATAATTCACTATCATAGCCACCATCCAAACTCCCAAAACACCACTCGCGAATCCGTTTATCTCGTTGGTAAGGAATTTGGTTAGTCAAGCCTAGCTCCTCTAAGAGGATATCCATGGTCAACATTGTCCGACCAGAGTCACTGGAAAAGGCCATTTTAAAAGGAACCCCCTCTGCTTTAAGACCAGCTCCTAGTTCATGGATTCCTTCCTCACCAGCCTCAGTCAGCGGAGAATCACTCCAACCTTGAGCCCGACCAATGGTATTAAACATCGTCTTACCATGACGTACAACATATAATTTTATCGGTGTCATTCTTCTCTCCTTTATCTCTATCTATTATAGCACGTTTCCTGCCAACAGAAAATGTTCAGTCCTCCTATCTTATGATTGCATGCTGATTACAACTCATCATTAACCCCTTTTAATTAAGAGATAAGTAATCGAGTTACCTTGATTTTTGACAATTACACATATTGAAGCACTCTTCAAAATTAAAATGACACTTCATTACAGTACTCTGATAATCTAGAAACCTCTCCCACCGTCTTACCTAATGAACGAAAACCAATTATTGAGGTCCCAATCATCAAATAAACAAAAACACCGATTCGTGTGAACCGGTGTTTTCAGGAGATTTATGAAAAAGAAAAAGTTTTTGAGCAAGTTCTTGCGACTTTAGTCGCTTAGTACTTGCCATGCAGAGACGTCCGTCAGTTAGGATGAAGTCCGTAACGATTCGATGACATCCACTACTAGGATGGTTATAGTATAGCCAAGCTGGCTTAAAGAAACCTAAAGAGACAAGGTAAGGAAACCCAATAATCTATAGTTTTGATTTTGAAAGAATATTAGTTTTTAAAACTATGCACAGGTGCTGGGATTTGGCCACCACGATTGATAAAATCGGCTGAAGAATATTGGCTAACCTTCATGACCGGAGCGGAGCCTAATAAGCCTCCCAGTTCCAACATATCCCCAACTTCACCGTAAGGAATAATCCGCACTGCTGTTGTTTTTTGGTTGATAACGCCGATGGCCGCTTCGTCAGCAATCATAGCAGCAATGGTCGTCGCTGGCGTGTCCGCTGGAATGGCAATCATGTCCAAACCAACCGAACAAATCGCAGTCATGGCCTCTAGTTTCTCCAAATTAATGGCACCAGCCTGAACCGCCGCAATCATCCCCTCATCCTCTGATACAGGGATAAAGGCACCTGACAAGCCTCCGACCTGATTGCAGGCCATGATTCCGCCTTTTTTTACCGCATCGTTGAGCAGGGCAAGGGCTGCTGTCGTTCCGTGAGTCCCGACAATCTCAAGCCCCATAGCCTCAAGAACACGCGCCACGGAATCCCCTACAGCGGGCGTTGGTGCCAGAGACAAATCCACAATCCCGAACTCTACTCCCAGGCGCTCAGAGGCCATCTGACCAACCAATTGCCCGACGCGGGTAATCCGGAAAGCTGTTTTCTTAACCGTTTCCGCCAAGACATCAAAGCTAGCATCTGGAACCTTTTCAATGGCTCGTTGCACCACCCCTCCCCAGCTTGTTCTAAACTGCATTTTTTTAATTCCACTCGAAAGATTTTTATACTAAATTTCAAAAAATCTTCTAACTTTATCTACTAATCCAAAATCAAAACCTAGGTCGTAAAGCTATCTTTCCATACTCTCTTATCTTTGCGCCAACCTGTCTCGTCTGATGAAATTTTGAACGAGGGTTGGCGAAGACAAGAAAAAACTGCCAATCTCTCGATTGACAGCTGACATTTTAGGAGCAGGTTTATTTAGCGTAAAATAGATTGCTCAGTTTCAAGGTCAAAGAAGTGTGCCTTGTTCAATTCGAAGGAAAGTTCCACTTTTTCACCTGGTTGGTGGTAGTCACGGGCATCAACGCGACAAACAAACTCTGTATCGTCGATACGGTTGTAGAGCATAGACTCAGAACCCAGCAACTCAGAGACCACAACTTCAGCTGTAACCTTAGAAGCAGGATAGGTATCCAAGACAACTTGGGAACTCTTGATATCTTCAGGACGAATACCCAAAATCAAGTCTTTTCCTTGGTATCCCTTATCACGCAATTGCTTAGCTTGGCCTTCTGGCACTTCTAAGTTGAGGTTGCGACCATTGCTCACATGTGTACCATCAAAGGTTAGAGTAAAGAAGTTCATAGCTGGGCTTCCGATGAAACCTGCGACAAACTTATTAGCTGGCGAATTGTAGAGTTCTTGTGGAGAACCGATTTGTTCTACACGGCCAATAGTACCTGTACCTGAAGCATTTTTAGTCGCACTCATGATAACGATACGGTCTGCCAGTGTCATGGCTTCTGTTTGGTCGTGGGTTACATAGATGGTAGTGGCACCGATACGACGGTGGATCTTAGCAATCTCAGTTCGCATGGATACCCGAAGTTTAGCATCCAAGTTTGACAAAGGCTCGTCCATAAGGAACACCTTCGCGTCACGAACAATCGCACGTCCCATGGCAACCCGTTGGCGTTGACCACCAGAAAGGTCCGCTGGCTTACGTTGCAAGAAGTCAGTCAAGCCAAGGATTTCAGCCGCCTCCTTCACACGCTTGTCAATATCAGCCTTGTCATACTTGCGCAGTTTAAGACCAAAAGCCATGTTATCGTAAACTGTCATGTGTGGATAAAGAGCGTAGTTTTGGAAAACCATGGCGATATCACGGTCTTTTGGCGCCACATCATTCATGAGGGTTCCGTCGATGTAAAGTTCCCCTTCAGTGATGTCTTCCAGCCCCGCGATCATGCGAAGAGTTGTAGATTTCCCACAGCCAGATGGCCCAACGAAAACGATAAATTCCTTATCCTTGATATCGAGATTAAAATTTTCAACAGAGTAGTGCTCACTATTTGGGTAGCGTTTGTATATGCTGTTTAAGTCGATTTGTACCATTTCTAGTCCTCTTTTCGTTTTACTTTCCTTCAGTTTATCATTTTCGTAACCGTTTGCAAATGGCAGAGCAGACAAAAAGCCTGTGCAGGTTGCACAAGCTTTACAGGGTCTGTGATTGGATGGCTAGATAGCAGAGAGAGAGATCATCTAGATTTTTCAAATCCAAGCCTGTTCGCTCCAGAAAGCGATCCAGCTTATTTTGCAAGGTGTTGCGGTGCAAATACAAGCGTTGGGCAGCCTTGGTTTGAACTCCCCGCTCTTTCCACAAGGCCAAGATCAGATCTTCCATTTCAAAATAATGGATAAACTGATAAAAGACCCTGACAAAGTACTGAAAATCCAGGGCTGAGTGGACCGACAGCCAATAGAGCAAGTCCAAAAAAGTGATCAACTGGGAACGACTAGACTGCTGGTGGTAACGGGTAAAGGCAGCGACTTCCCGCTGGAAAATATCCGGCCACTGATCCTTGGTTTGGTCGGACCAGACCTGACCCACCAAGGCCGTTAGTCGACAATCAAAATCTTCCTCCACAATCGGGATAAGTCCTTGCAACTCTATCACCGATGCTTGAAGCAATTCGGCTCGAAGCACCATGGCCAAGCGATTTGAATCCAGCCAAAAGCTAGACTCCAACTGAGGATAGATAGGGGTCAGTACCTCCTGAAGACCTCTCTTATCAGCAGTCAATGGATTGGTCCATTCAACCGCTACATGAACGAACTGAATACGAGCTTGCTCAGATGGCAAATGCGTGCGCTCCTTGGTCAAATAAGCCTGCCAAGGATTGACGGTAGTGACCTTGCCAGCCAAGAGACCTGAAAAATGATTAATTAGCGCCTTTTCAGAAGCCTGTAGACCATCTTCAGGCACATGGAAAAAACGTCCATCAGCCAAGGGCATGGCTAAACTCTCGTCACTATCTCCAACCCCTGATACCCAGCCTCGCGGAAAAACTTCCTGTAACTCCTCAAACATCTCATACCTCTATAACTAATACTCTTCCAAAATCAAAGCTAAACGTCATTAACTTGGCTCGCTAACTTCAGTTATGCCTACGTCAAGTTGCCTTGTCTAGTTTTTGATTTTGAGTGAGTATAAAAAATCGCAACCAGTATTCTTTTACCAATTTTAACATATTTCACCTAGACGGTGGGAATCTGGTGTGGATTTTGCCGAAAATCAACGTTTTGAGAATTTCCCCATTGAAAACTAAGGATACTCATCCCTTATAAATCCCTTTATATCAACATCTTACAGTTTGAAACTTCCATGAAAATGGACTAAAATCTATAAATTTGGATAAAATTGACACCAATTAACACCATAAAATAGACTAGTCAACTATCTCAATTCTGAGGTAGTTTTTTTTCATTATTACAGAGGTGAAACAAGGTTTCATTACATGTCAGCACTTCACTTGCTGAAAACCTTAATTTTATGCGCTTTCTAATTTTTTGATATTCAGTATATTGTAATAAAAATCATTCTAATCTCTATATTTTTTAGATAATAAAAAGATAGTAGAACATGCAGATAATAAACAGGTAGCAGTTCATTTTTTAAGCCCATATTTATTAATCCAACTATTCTTAACTTAAAGAGAAATTTACAAAAATCATAACATTAGGAAATGTCCTGCTTCAACAACTCCTCAATTAGATATAAAATGAGATTAACAAGTAAACTGATGCCAACAGTTAACAGAATGCCCCAGAGCAACTTGGGCATACTCATCGTTCGTAAACCTTCAAATAAGATTGTTCCCAAACCTCCAGCATTAATAGTTGCTGCAATAGTTGCAATCGCTATAATGGCTGTCACTGTAATCCGAATACCTGCAAAAATTGCTGGAAGTGCTAAAGGAATTTCTACCTTATAGAAAACTTGCCAAGGCGTCATCCCCATTCCCACTGCTGCTTCTTTTATACTTGCTTCAACTTGTGATAAACCTGATAAAAAGCTTCCAACAAGACTGTATTGAGCATAGATAACCAAAACAATGATTGCGGAAGTTCGACCAAGTCCAGTCCAAGGAATTAAAAGTGCAAATAATGCAAAGCTCGGAATGGCATAGAGAAGACTTAAAAAATAAGTAGAGGCTGATTGCCATTTAGGATTAAAATGTAGCACAATCGTTAGCAAGCTTGCTAACACAATGGCAAGTCCCAAGCTAATTCCCGCAAGAAATAGGTGCTGACTTGTTGCTAAGAAGAGTTGTTCAGAGGATTTTTGGTAATATTCAATCATAGGCCATCTCCAAGAGACCTTCTTGTTGCCGCGCTGTTGTGATTAATTTTTCCACAAAGCCATTACCAGGATTGTTCAAAATAGCCTTAGGCGTATCGTATTGACAAATCTTCCCTTGATTCATAATAATGACTTTAGTACCGAGTTTAAAAGCTTCATAAATATCGTGAGTAATAAAGACAAATGTTTTATCAGTCAAAGACTGATGAATTCTTTGTAATTGCACTTGTAAATCGCTACGTGTAATAGCATCGATAGCTCCGAACGGTTCATCAAAAAGCATCACATCAGGATTAGCTGCTAATGCTCTGGCAACACCGACTCGTTGTTGTTGACCACCAGACAAATCCTTTGGATAACGCTTTGCATAATCTTGTGCAGGTAACTGAATTAAAGCAAGCAATTCTACAATTCGAGCTTCAATCCTTTCTTTATCCCAGCCAAGAAGTTTAGGCACGGTGGCAATGTTTTCAGCAACAGTCATGTGTGGAAAAAGACCAATCTGTTGGACAACGTAGCCAATTTGTCGTCTAAGGTCTACTGGATTTAGATGACAAATATCTTGATTTTCAAATAAAATCTGCCCTTCAGAAGGCTCTAACAAACGGTTCATCATCTTCAGGATAGTCGTTTTTCCTGAACCTGAGGTGCCTAGAATGGTCACAAACTCCCCTTTTTCAATTGTCAGATTAACCTTATCGACAACGGTTTTTTCACCATAAGATTTGCTAACCTGTCGCAGTTCAATCATAACTTCTTTCATGAATTTTCCTTACTTATTTTTAATACTGTCATAATACTCTTTAGCAACATCTTTATATTCCTCACCGTCTACATCAACCTTGGCGTTAAGAGAGGTGACTGTTGCGGTGTCTAATTGAACAGAAATTTTATTTAGAACATCTGCAATTTCGGGATTTGTTTTTAAAACACTGTCACGTACAACTGGTGCAAGGTTATACGGTGGCCAAAACTGTTTGTCATCTTCAAGCAAAGTAAATTTATCTGTGTTAACCAGTTGCCCTTCTGTTGTATAAGCTGGCGTAACATCCGCTTCCTCATTTTCAAGCACAGCATATTTAAGGCTATTATCATAAACCTTAGAAGATTTCCAGGCAAACTTACCATAAGCTTTTTCAAGACCTGGAATACCGTCCTCACGTTGGTCAAATTCCCCTTGAGAGGCAAAACGAAGCTCACTAGCATGTTTCTGCAAATCTGAAATAGTTTTAATACCAAGTTCCTTCGCAACTTCTGTACGAATAACCAAACCTTGACCATCATTTGCAGCAGCATAGTCTAACCAAGTTACTTGGAATTTATCTTTGTACTGACTTTTAACAGTTTCATAAACCTTATTTGGATCGGTTTCCATTTCGGCTTTAAGAATCGATAAGAGGCCTGTACCTGTATATTCAGGATAAATATCAATTTCATCATTAACAAACGAGTTATGAATTAAAGAACTAGAAATATTTGATACACGTTCAACACTGTACCCCTTGTCTTCTAAAGCTAGGGCATAAATTTCTGCCACAATTAGGTTCTCCGTAAAATCTTTTGAGCCAATGCGAATCGACTCGCCAGATTGAGTGGAGGTGTTTTCAGAAGATTGATTACTTTTATTAAAAAAAGCAAAAGCTGAAACGGCAAAAAGTAGAACGCCCAACAAAAGGGCTAAAACTGTTTTTTTAGATTTCATGTGATGTCACTCCTTTAATTGTAAAATCAAAAATAATCATTGTCAGAAATGATAAAACAGCTACCGATCCGCCTCCAATAACTAAGAGATCTAATCGATAAAGACCGAGTCCAGTAAAAATAATTTCTCCCAAGCCGCCTGCTCCGATATAGGTGGCTAGTGTCGCACTCGCAATCACTTCAACCAGAGCTAACTTGATACCGTTAAGAATATGAGGTAAGGCGAGAGGTAATTGTACTCTAAATAAAAGTTGCCACTGTGTCATTCCAAGGCCTATACCTGTTTCAACAAGTACAGGAGAGACTTCTTGAAAACCAACAACAGTATTCAATAAAATAGCAGGTAATCCCAGTATCACAAGAGCAATTAGGGCAGGTCCCCTTCCGACACCAATGATAGGAATCAAAATAAACAAAATCCCTAGACTGGGAATAACCCGAAGCGCTTGAATACTCCCTTGACTTATTCGCCTTATTAATGGCAATTGCCAAGATAGGTATCCCAATGGCAAACCAATGAGTAGAGCGATTAGCAAAGCCAATAAACTAATACTTAGATGCTCCCAAACAGCTGTCCAATATTGAGAACTATTTTGACTAAAATAGACGATAATATCCTCAAACAACTACCTCACCCCCATCTCACGTTTGAGAGACTGGGTAAAAAAATCAGTACCTCGAAGTAACGCTTCTCTCTGACGATCATCTAACTGCGCTATCGCTTGTTCTTCCATGCGAACAAGAGGTGCTATAATAGCTTCTGCATAGTGATATCCTGACTCTGTTAGGAGCACTCTTTTCTGGCGTTTATCTGTCTCTGATGGTTCTAAAATAGCATAACCTTTTTGAAGATATCCTTGAATAATGGCATGAACCACCTGCTTCGTTGAATAAGTCTTCTCGCAAAGTATTTTTTGCGAAATGCCTTTAGGATCATTATAAAGCCATAAAAGAATTAAAAGACCTTTATAATTCATTCCATGTTGTCTAGCATAATACTCATACAAAGAAAACTGTTCATCTCTTAATTTTGCGTATTGCTTAGCTACCTTCATCGTTTGCCTCCATTAAAACGATATTTTTACCAAAACTATTCGTTGTCTCCATACGAAGATGGGCTTGACCTACCTGCTCTAATCTATAAATTTTTTCTGGTTTAATTGCTATATCATAACGTTTGATGTAATCAAACAAATCTTGAAGACTTTTTTGTGACACACGACCAGAGTAAGCGGTTGTCAAATAGCGATTCCCTTGTAGTGCCATAATAGGATCAAAATCTTCCAAAAACCACTGACCACCCAGTTGACCTGCACTACAGACAATTCCGTAATCTTTAGTGTGTTTCAGACTATCCAATATCGTTTTAGGACCAATCAACTCCAAGACTTTATCAAAGTTTTTATCTGTTTGTAATATACCATCGTTCTCTACAATGACTTGATCAAACCCCGCCTGGCACAAACGCTCTTTTTTTGACAAACTACGCGTAGAGCCTACTAAGGTCATGTCAGCGAACTTTGCTTTTAATAGTTGAGCAAAAGCGACACCAACGCCACTCGTTGCCCCGCGTACCAAAACCGTATCATTTGGATTAATTTGCAAACTCAAAAGCGCTAAATATGCCGTATAATAGGTTTCTGGAATCGTTGCTAAAGTCCCCCAGTCAAATTCTGTCTCGATTGGATAAATTTGATTATTAGGTAGTAACACATACTCTGCATAAGAGCCATCAAACTCTCTGCCCATTTCTCCCATGATAGAAACTACTTTCTTACCAACAGGTAAAACCGTCGCATCCGTTGTTTCTTCTATTACCCCTACACATTCAATCCCAAGGATTCTTGGAAATGTCACACTGGGCGACAATCCTTTTCTGGTAAAGATTTCAGAACGATTGATACCAAAACCCTTGACTTTGACCAGGGACCAGCCAGTCTTGAGTTGTGGTTTAGGCATTGGTTTAAGCTGAAGAACAGATGAATCACCGGGATTTGTCACCACAACAGCTCGCATTGTCTTAGTATTCATCATAAACTGTCACCTTTAAATCCTTGAAAAAGCCTTGTGTACCAATATCGACAAATAACCCGATACTGCCTACTGCCTCTTCACCCAATTTCAAATCATTCACTCCTAACGTTTCCTGCCCGTTGATATAAAAGACAGCTCGTTCATCTAAAATCTCAGCTCGGATAGCAATCCATTCATCCAAAGAAATTGCAGCTGGCGCCTCGTAGTCGGCAATACCTTGCTCTCTAAAGTAATCAAACTTATAATTTGGATAGGCAAAATACTGACTGGCACGACTAGCTCTTATAGAATCCTCGTGATTACCATTAGTCGGACGCACATAAAAAGATTCAAATTGCTCATTATCCTCGCTAATTCTAAAAGCAATACCAATAAAGCCTCTAGCAAAATCAGGTGCATCAGGTAACAATCTGCTACGGACACTTACTTCGATAGTTCCATTTTTAAACGAGAAATGTTTTAACTTAGCGTAAGTATTCTCATCAAAAACCATCAACTTCTCCGTTTTATGCACCTCAAGAACCGCTTCTCCATCCAAATTCGTTTCTAATATCTTTGTATTAACTGCTTCAAAGTTATCTTTTGTCATTGTGATGTGGTGCTGCATAACATCCCCCTGGATTTTAGTAAAATTATTTTACTTTTATAACAATTAAGATATCACAAAGCCTAAAACAAGTCAAATATTTTTGCCGTTTTTGTGTGAATTGAATAGATATACTTTTTGAAGTTTGTTATATCATACTCCAAGCAACGTGCACAACACCTAAATACTTCACTAAATTCTTAGATTTAACAAAATGAAATAAACTGTTGGTTATCCAATATTAAAAAAGAGAAGGACAACAATGTACAAAACACTATTTAAAAGTCTTTCCGCAGAAGAACTAGCAATTATTTACATATTACTGAAACTTCTCCTTAAAACTATATTCGAAGATAGACCTCCTGGCGGAAATGAAACATGTCAGGGAGAGTTTCAACATTATGATTATACACATTCAATTATTGACTTTCTCAACCAAAATAAACAAGTTGTCTTGCACCTATTGACCCAAAAAGCAGAAGAATATGCAAACTTCAAGGTTATTAGAAGCTATGTCAATTCAATCTTTGATTGGGCTGAGGAATTGGAATATATCGAGACGAACCGACTATCAAAAACAATAAGTCGCATCAAGGCTACTAAAAAAATTAAGTTGCAAGAATCTAAGCGCGATGAGGATTTATATCTTTCACAAGCAGAACTTCAAGCATAGTTCACAGCATTTGAGGAAGACTTGGAAAACAATAAACTCTTATTCAAAGACTACATTTTTGACTACATTTTTTGTGAAATATATTTAGAAGTTCGGATATATATTAATGAATCGGTTACACTAAACTAGACAGTCTTATAAAGTGTTCTACACTTAAAGAAAACAGGAGAACAGACATGTCTAGAAAAATACGCCGTCATTTTACAGATAACTTTAAACAACAAATCGTTGACCTTCACAATGCAGGGATGAAACGTAGCGAGCTCATTAAGGAATATGAGTTAACCCCCTCTACCTTTGACAAATGGGTGAAACAGGCCAAAACAACGGGGTCATTTAAAACGGTTGATAACCTCACCGATGAACAGCGTGAGCTGATAGCTCTTAGAAAGCGAAACAGAGAACTTGAAATGCAGCTATTCCTTGTTAGTTAAAAGGGTTATATATTGTAATGCCATTTGTCCACCTGCGCTATCCCCCATGATAACGATGTTGTCAGTATCAATATCGTACTGAGCGCCATGTTCAGCCACCCAATGCATCGCTAGATTGACATCATCTAACTCACCCGGGAAAATAACATCTAGTGGTAATCGGTAGTTAAAGTTAACAAAACCGAAACCTGCCTTGGCAAATTCTAATCCAAAGAATTGATATCTTTTATATATCCTTGCTTTTTAGGAGCGTTTCAGCTTATGGCAGGGATTTAACCTCAAATCCTTAAAAATGAGGTTTAACTGCGTAACACAAGTAAAAATTCAAAGAGAAAACGGACGCGGCAGCCATGAATTTGTGGCTACTGCGTCCGCTATTTTTTGCTATTAGAACCATAACAATTTTTCATCTCTGAATACGGGATTTTTGCCATCTGCATAAGGATCATATCTTTCTATTTCCCCTGTGTCGTATTAAGTTAATTATAACAGAGTTTAGGAATTCTAAAAAACAAGTGCAATAGTGCTAAATATAGCGTAGTACTCATTCAAAATCAACAAATGGCCTCTAATATTACCAATGACTGATAGACGTCATGAGGATAAAGTGTTTCTTTCGTCATAGGGTATCCTTATTAGTGAAGAAGCTAGGCACAAACTTACTTTTGAATTTTGCTCGTAAAAATTGAAAAATAAAAAATGGCTTAGTGAACGTTTCTTGATGACGCTGTTCTAAACCATTTATGATTTCCCAGATTGTCAAATTAAGCTAGACATTTTATGTAACTCAGAAAAACTTGATAAGGTGTATGATAGTTTAGTGATTTCCTAGGAATGTTATTTCGTCTATCAGCTATAGCTGATAACACATTTTGAGACAAGTCATTAAAATCCATTTGTTTAGGTAATCCATGACGTCTTAATAACCCATTTGAGTGTTCATTTAATCCACGTTGCCCAGGGCAATCTGGATCCGCAAAGAAAATATCAATATCGTGCTGGTTGGAAATCGTCTTGCAATTAGAGAACTCTTTCCCACAATCAAAGGTCATTGATTTAAAGAGATGTTTTGGAAATCTTGAGAGCCATCTAGTTAGTGCTTGTTCAATATCACTAGCTTTTCGCCCCTTTGTTTGAAGCGTGATAATAGCTTTAGACTGCTTCTCTACCAATGTGATAACAGCACTTTTGTGGTTTTTACCAACAATAGTATCCCCTTCAAGATGACCAAACTCCCTATCAAATTCTGGATAGACTTTCGAACGCTCACGGATATCCCGACAAAAAGCTTGCTTGCCACATTTTTCTGCCTTACCATTTGGCTTGCGCTTTCCCTTCCAGGGTAGATCCTCTTTCTTGAAGATACCACGGTCAACTAGGCGATAAAGAGTTCTCATAGAACAAGAGATTTTATCAGGATAAGTTCCTTTAACAACATCTAGACTCCAGTCGCGATTTAAATGCATTTGGATAACTGTTTGTTCATTTTGAGTGAGTTGGGTTTTACGACGACCACAACGCTGCTTGTTAGCTTTGTAGTGTTCATAGTAATCATAGGCAGTGTGTCCAGCCTTAAAATAAGCAATAATCTTATAAATAGTTTGTTTTGATCTTTTGAGAGAGTGACAAATAGCGCTAACTGCCATGCCTTCTTGGTAGTAAGCCTCTATCATTACGAGTTCGTTTGTGGTAAGATGAGTGTAGGTCATTTATGTTAGTTCCTTTCAGACAAATGTGGTAGTTTATCTGAGACTAACATAGATGGCTTTTTCTGTCTAGCTTAATTTTACAATTTGGGATAATTAATCCCCTCCCTCTAAGAAACCTCAGGACAAACCTTTATAATATGGTCAGTTATTTTTTAATAGCAAGCTCTCTTATAAGATAAATTGTCTCAGTTGCAATACATTTCCCTCCTCAAAAGATCTCCCAGACCTTTTAGGTCTCCACACAATCTTAGGATAGGTACTCATAAAAATACAATACTAAATATGGAATCTAAATAGCTATAAAAAGATAAGAGAAGGTGTTTTAATATAACTACAATTATGCTATTCAACTTATCGGTTTCATCTTTAAGACCTCTTGCCCTCATGAACAACTAAATCTCTATTCTAAAGTATAAAAACCCTAGGACTCTTCATTGAATCCTAGGTTTTCTTCTTATTACAACTCTTCTAGTCGTTTTTCTTGTGTAAGGTACACAACGCTGGTCAAACTTTCTTGTCCATCATTGACAAATATTTCAAGTGAGTTCTTATCAATCACAACTTGCAATCGTTTTGCTTTCACTGTTACTGCTCGGCGAGTAGTCTCCCATTTTTCTTCACCAACTAACTGATAAGCCACTTTGCTACGGTCGATGTAGACTTCTACTTTATCAGCATCATAACCAAAGGTCACAAAGTCTTCTGCTGAGCCGAGTCGGAAATGACGGCTAGCTTCTAATGAGAGATCAATGTAGCCAGCTCCTGCCACCACATCTCCCAAAGCTACTTTTGGAAGCTCTGCTATGCTTTCTGAAAGAACCGTCTGCTTCACTCGTCCATCAACAAGAGTCAGTTGACGAGGAAGGCTCATGCTACCTGCCCAGCTGTGGCGCAACTCATGTGGAATAACCGTACGTCCCCATGTGTGCTCCCAACCAATCATAATGCGACGTCCTTGACCATCCTCGAGGCTTTGTGGAGCGTAGAAGTCATGTCCATGATCAATTTCTTGAACAGATTCTAAGGTGAAGGTTTTGGTTTCCCAATCAACTGTACCAAGAACGGCCACAGATGAATTCAGGTTGGCAAAGTTATTACCTGCCTTTGGATAGCTCATTGGAGAAAAGATAAGGACATCTTGACCACCTAGACTAAAGTAATCTGGACATTCCCACATAAAGCCTTGGTCAGCTTCACCTTTAAGGAAGATAGATTCAAAGCTCCAGTCCACCAAATCATCTGAACCCAATAGCACAATGGTTCCGACATTATCTTTATGCTTAGCAGCAACTACCGCATAATAACGACCATCTTTTTCAAAAAGTTTTGGATCACGAAAATCTGCTGCCACCAACTCTTCTGGTAGAATTTCACCAGTCGCTACTGGATTTTCCTTAATCTTAGTAAAGGTCACACCGTCTGTTGAGTAGGCCATGTTTTGGATTTGACGAACGCTTCCATCTGGATCCACATTATGACCAGTGTACATCAACCAGAGGGTATCGTCTTTGACAATGGCAGAGCCCGAGAAGCATCCATCCTTATCATAATCTTGGTCTGGTGCTAAAGCAACTGGTAAATGCTCCCAATTGACCAAATCTTTTGATTTAGCATGGCCCCAGTGCATTGGTCCCCACACGCTATCATAAGGGTAAAATTGGTAGAAGAGATGATACTCCCCACGGAAATACACAAAACCATTTGGGTCATTAATCCAGCCAATCGGTGCCGAAAAATGCTTTTCTGGTTTAAAGGTTGTGTCAAGAGCCTCAGTAGGCGCTTTAATATAAGCATTGGCTCTTTCCACAGTAAAACGTTCTGTCATAACTTACTCCTGTGATTTGAGGTAGTTATCAAGGTAGTCTTGTTTAATTTTCAACCAATCTGAAAGACCGTATTTTTCAAGCTCAGCCTTGTAGCTATCCCATTCTTCATCAACGCCACCATTTGTAATCCATTCTGCGCGTTTACGGGCAACAAAGTCCATCATATCTGCTTCAACTTGTGCAACTTTATCCAAATCTTCTTCTTCCATGAAGACACGTGGATAAATCATGTCATTACTCATGTAAGGTACATAGTATTCTTTAATCAAGTCTAAACGCCATGCAGCATCGTCTGGTTTAGTTGTTACTTTACCATAGTAGCTATCTAAAATTGCAAGTGGTCCACCAACTTCTGTTTTTTGACGAAGTTCAGCTGGTGCAGTTCCTTCAAGTGGCAAGTGTTTCAATGATTTTGAAGCTTTGTCAAATTCAAAGATATTTTGTTGTTTGTCATCACCATAAGTACCCCAGTTATTTTGAACTGATTGAACTGGCTCATACTGTGCGTCAATCCATTTTGCAGTCAATTCTAGGTTTTTGTTAGCACTTGTGATAACCATACGGTCGCGAGAGAAACCAATGTTATTTGTACGTGTTACGTTTTTCTTACCGCTTGGTCCAGCCAAAACCGGAAGAACATCGTAGTTACCTTTTGTACTTACATTGTTTTTATCCCATGTGAAGTAGACACCGTATTGGTTTTCTCCACCTTTAGCAATGTAGCTGTTCCAATCTTGTTCGAAAGCTTCGGTGTCAATAAGACCTTTTTCATAAAGGCTACGCATGAATTTAACACCTTCTTTATAGCTATCATTGTCAGCTGTAAAGTCTGCCTTGCCATCATTGCTTACAATAAGGTGATCATCATTATCTCCCTCACCAAAGGCCCCAAAGAGAATTTTGAAGTCTTCGTTACCGCCATTGTTGATAAATGACATTGGAATTTCATCTGCCTTACCATTACCATTAGGGTCTTGTGTTTTAAAGGCTTCAAGAACTTTTACCAACTCATCTGTTGTTTGTGGCATTTGAAGATTTAATTTTTTCAACCAATCTGTGTTAATCCAAGCCATGTCATTGACACTGTGAATAGACTCTTTGCCTTCACCAAGTTCTTCAATCCAAGGGAATGAATAGATGTGTCCATCTGGCGCTGTGATTAGTGAGCGATACTCTGGATTTTCATCCAAGATTTTCTTAAGATTTGGCATGTATTTGTCAATTAAGTCTTCAACAGGAATAATAACCCCTTGTTTTGCCCAAGACATCAATTCCCCATCAGACGCACCATCGTTGTGAATAGCGTCTGGAAGATCACCAGATGAGATATCCAAATTACGTTTTTCCGCAAAGTCTGCTTGATAGTTTGTCCAGTCAATGTGAACGCCTGTTTGTTTTTCCATACGTTGGAAAATCAATTTATCGTTAGGGTCTTCTGGAGCCAATGTTGAGCTACCTGTGATGAATTTAAGAGTAACTTCATCTTTGAGTGGGAATTTGACATTTTCCAATTTGTAGTCTGGACTCGCTGCTGAATCTTTAGAACCACAAGCTGTAAGAGCTAAACCTGCTGCAGCTGTCGCAACAACGAGCATTGAACGTGTCATCCATTTGTTTTTCATGAGAAAACTCCTTTATGTTTTTTCTATATTAAATAATAACGATTTGAGAAGGGATTACCCTTTGAGTGAACCAGCCATAATACCTTTGTCGAAGTATTTTTGGAAGAATGGGTACATTACAATCAATGGGAGACTTGAAATGATGATAGTTGCATATTTAACCATTTCAGCAATTTTCTTCAATTCATTCATAGCTGCTTGCGCACCAATCATATTGGCACTGACTTCATTTTGAATCAAGATGTTGCGAAGAACCAATTGAAGAGGTGCAAGGTCTGGATCCTTGATGTAAATCATGGCATCGAAGTAAGAATTCCATTGTCCTACAAAGGCATAGAGAAAAAGAACAAACATGATTGGTTTTGCTAGTGGTAACATGATTTTTACAAAGATTTGGAAATCATTGGCACCATCAATAACAGCTGCCTCTACCAATTCTTCAGGAATCCCTTGGAAGTAAGTTCTTGCAAGGATAATGTTCCAAACATTAACTGCACCTGGAACGATAATAGCCCAGACTGTGTTGAGCATACCCAAATTTTTAATGAGCAAGTAAGTTGGAACTAAGCCACCACCAAAGAACATGGTGAAGATTAGGAAGTAATTGATCCATTTGCGCCCAACTAAATCTTTACGAGAAAGAGGATAGGCTGTCAAAACTGAAATGGCTACTGTCAAAATAGCAAAGCCTGTTGAATAAATGAGTGAGTTGATAAAACCTCGTAAGATAGAATCATCACCAAAAACTTTTAGATAACCTTGAACGGTCCAATCATCTGGATTAAAACTAATACCTTTGACAGCTAACACCTGCGGATCCATGAAGGAAGCCACTAGAATGTAGGCCATCGGTACAACTGTAATCAAAACCAAACCTGCGATTAAAATTTTATTAAGGAATAAAATTTTTCTGTCAAAGTCGGTATATAATTTTGTATTCATAGTAACCTCCTAGAGTCCTTCACCATCATTTAGGTGTTCAACGATTTTATTAACAGAGAAGAGTAGAATCATGTTAATCACTGAGTTAAACAAACCAACCGCTGTTGAGTATGAGTAATCCCCTGAAACAAGGCCGACCTTGTATACATAAGTTGAAATGATTTCAGAAGCGGTTAAGTTCAAGCTGGTCTGCATCAAGAAAGCTTTTTCGTATCCAACACTCATAATATTACCAGCTGCCAAGATAAATTGAATCACAATAATTGGTTTCAAAGCTGGTAAGTCAATGTGACGAATCCGTTGGAAAATATTTGCCCCATCAAGCTGTGCTGCTTCAATCAAGGACGTATCGACATTAACTAAGGTTGCTGTGTAAAGTGTTGAAGCCCACCCCATACCTTGCCAAATACCACTAAAGATATATAATGGTCTGAAGTAATCTGGTTCTGTCATAAAGTTTGTCTTAAGGCCAAAGTGCGCGAGGATTCCATTTACAGGTCCCTCTGCTGAGAAGAAAAGGAAAATCATACCGACAATAACAATAACTGAGATAAAGTTTGGTGCGTATAGGATAAGCTGAATACGTTTCTTAGCCTTATCACTAATCAATAGGTTAAGCATAATGGCAAGGATAATTGGCGGGAAAAATCCTAAAATCAGCCCATAAACACTTAATTTCAAGGTATTTCCCAAAAGAACCATAAAGTTTGGTGAAGAGAGAAATTTAGTGAACTCTGTAAAACCTACCCAATCACTCCCCATAACACCTTTTAATGGGTTAAAATCTTTAAAGGCAATTAAGACCCCATACATAGGGATATAGCGAAAGACAAAGGTCAATAGAAGTCCAGGTAAGATCATTAAGAGCAAGAAACGTTGTCTCTTAATACGGTCCCAAAGACCTGTCTTTTTAACACTAGCAACAGCCATAGCTCCTCCTTTTTGAAACGTTTCAATTTTTCTTAAAAAACCAAAGGCCCTTGCCTCCAAAAACCTTTGAAACGTTTTAATTTTTTGTTAAATAAAAATTGTATCTTTTGATTACAGTAATATCTTAACATTGTAAGCGATTACTGTCAATAGCTTTTTCTAAAAAAATTAATTTTTTGTCGTTGGACCTTCAATAAAAGAAATCGGTAACACAGACTGCACCTTATGAGGTACACCATCTATAATACTTAGCAAAATTTGGACCGCTTCTTTTGCCATTTCTTCCAGAGGTTGCTTGATTGTACTAACAGGATTTTTTCTCTCTGCAGCTAGACGGATTCCATCATAACCAATGACCTGTACATCTTCTGGTACGCGCCTTCCAAGTTTTCTTAAAATCTCGATAACATCCAAGGCTAAGAAATCATTGATTGTAAAAATGCCATCAATGTCAGAATGTTCTCTTAAAAAAGATTCTACCTGATATTTTGTATCTGACACATCCTCATCATAATCCAGAGAATAGCATGTCTGACCAACTTTTTCAAGGTATTCTTTAAAATACCAATGACGGTTCTTAGTTTCATTTGTCGTCTGATTATGGCCACCAATAAAGGCAAGATGCTGGCATCCCTTCTCAAGCAATGTTTTAGCAGCTAGACGACCACCAGCTTTATTGTCAGATGTTACACAAGCAATATTTTTATTATCATACGTACGGTCAATACTTACAAATGGAATATTGGTCGTCAAATAATCGTCGATTGGGCTATAGGTAATCGCAATAATCCCATCAACCTTATTCTGCTGAAGCATATTGATGTATTCAATCTCTTTTTTTGAGCCTGAAATATTGCAGAGCAGAAGTTTATAATTGTGGTTGCTCAGCTCATTTTCCACATAGTAAGCAAACTCAGCAAAAAATGGATGCCAAATTGTTGGAATGATCAAGGCAACTGTCTCAGTCTTATTTTTTTTCATGCCACGCGCATAGGCATCTGGAATATAATTGAGCTCTTCAATAGCAGATTTAACTTTTGTTAAGGTTAACTCTTTAATTCCATTTTCATTATTAATCACACGCGAAACTGTTCCCACGCTAACCCCAGCTAACTTAGCAACATCTTTCATCGTAATTGATTTTTTGACAGGTCCCACGCTAAATGTATCCTTTCGCCAATTAGTTTTCATCATTTTATCATTTTTTGAAACCGTTTGCCAATGTTTTTCCTGTTTGTTGAAAGTTTTTCAAAAAAATAAGCCGTAATAGCTAAAAAGGCTGAGAAAAAATATCCCAACCTCTTTATTATTCCCAATTTGTCAAATTAAGCTAGACATTTTATGTAACTCAGAAAAACTTGATAAGGTGTCTGATAGTTTAGTGATTTCCTAGGAATATTATTTCGTCTAACAACTATAGCTGATAGACATTTTTGAGACAAGTCATTAAAATCCATCTGCTTAGGAAGTCCGTGCCGTCTTAATAACCCATTTGAGTGTTCATTTAATCCACGTTGCCCAGGGCAACCTGGATCCACAAAGAAAATATCAATATCGTGCTGGTTGGAAATCGTCTTGCAATTAGAGAACTCTTTCCCACAATCAAAGGTCATTGATTTAAAGAGATGTTTTGGAAATCTTGAGAGCCATCTAGTTAGTGCTTGTTCAATATCACTAGCTTTTCGCCCCTTTGTTTGAAGCGTGATAATAGCTTTAGACTGCTTCTCTACCAAAGTGATAACTGCACTTTTATGGTTTTTACCAACAATAGTATCACCTTCAAGATGACCAAACTCCCTATCAAATTCTGGATAGACTTTCGAACGCTCACGAATATCCCGACGAAAAGCTTGCTTGCCACGTTTTTCTGTCTTACCATTTGGCTTGCGCTTTCCCTTCCAGGGTAGATTCTCTTTCTTGAAGATACCGCGGTCAACTAGGCGATAAAGAGTTCTCATAGAACAAGAGATTTTATCAGGATAAGTTCCTTCAACAACATCTAGACTCCAGTCGCGATTTAAATGCATTTGGATAACTGTTTGTTCATTTTGAGTGAGTTGGGTTTTACGACGACCACAACGTTGCTTGTTAGCTTTGTAGTTTTTATAGTAATCATAGGCGGTATGTCCGGCCTTAAAATAAGCAATAAGCTTATAATAAGACGTTTATCTAATCGATTTGATTTTACCCTAAATTAACGAGTTGTGCCGCACCAATAATACCTGCATCATTCCCTAACTCTGCAAGAACGATATGGCAGGTTTCACGAATTTGTGGAAAAATGTAGTCATATGCCTTAGTCGCAATCTTTTCTCGCAAGAACTCTCCTGCTGCTGATACGCCGCCTCCGATAACAATATGACTTGGACTCAAGGTATTGGCAATGTGAGATACGGCAAGACCTAAGTAGCTAACAAATTTATCGACTACCATATTGGCGAAAACATCTCCTTCTTTGGCAGCGTCAAAAATCTCTTTTGAGGTTACTTCGTCTCCATTGTCAATACTAGCTTTAATAGGAGAATCACCCTCATATTCGCTTGAAAAATGATGAGCTAAGTTCACAATCCCTGTCGCTGAAGCAACTGCCTCAAGGCAGCCCTTTTTACCACAGGTACATGGAGTCAAATAGTCCGTATCAACCGTTAAATGCCCAATCTCTCCTGCTGCTCCGCCTTCTCCTGTGACCAATTGACCGTTAGTAACAATACCTCCGCCAACTCCTGTTCCAAGCGTGAACATAACAACATCACTATTTCCTTTTCCTGCTCCCTTCCATTGTTCCCCGAGAGCTGCCACATTGGCATCATTACCAATATAAAATGGTAAGCCGAAGGCTTCATCAAATGCCTTTCCGACCTCTTGGAGATTTGACCAACCGAGATTGTAGGCACCGATAACGGTTTTGTGTACTGCATCAACTTTACCAGGTGATCCCATCCCAATACCAACAAAATCATCGGCTGTCAATTGATATAGGTCTAAATGTTCCGTAATAGATTGAATAATATCTGGAACAATATGTTTCCCATTTTCTAAAGAATTGGTTTTAATTGACCATTTTTCTAAGACCTCTCCTTCTTGTGAAACGATTGCCAATTTAACACTGGTTCCACCAAGGTCTATTCCGATAATTTTTTTCATAACTCTTCCTTTCGTACATAATACTGTTCTAAAAACTGTGCAACACCATCATTATCATTAGTCTCAGTAACATAGTCACTTACTTCCTTCAACTCTGTAACGGCATTCCCAACTGCTATACCTACTTGGGCAAAAGTAAGCATTTCTAAGTCATTCAAATTGTTTCCAAAGGCCATTAGCTGCTCTGAGGATAAATTAAACTTGTTTAGTAAAATTTTTAAAGCTCTTGCTTTGTTATCACCACCTTGCATGATTTCAAGGTAAAAGGCTTCACTTTTATTTAGTGAAAAGCTGGCGCTAATAGCTTGCAAGAAGCCCTACTTTGCATTTTCCAAAGTCTCGGGATTACCTACAGCCATAATTTTAATAATCTTCAGGTTGATTAGTTGATTTTCCTAGATTATACGTATAGTAAAAATTATCTCGATTACTTCAGATTCTTGAAAAGATTTTTTCATCTTCAATACTCATATATTCAACCAATTCATTCAACCAACCTTCGGCCGATGTCCCTTCTGCTGTCGCAATACCATGACCACCAGTAGGATACAATCTATAAGAAACATCCACACTAATCCTTTGCAATGCTTGGTACATACGCTCTGCATTACTTGCTAGTACCAGTTGATCATCTTGACAGGCCCAAACAAAGGTTTTTGGAAAATCTGCTGTCACATTTTTTTCGATTGATAATTTTTCTCTGAGGATTTCATCATTTCCCGTTAAATTTATAAAACTATCTTCGTGATGTTCAGACAAAAAGCTGATGACAGGATAAGAAAGGCAAGTCATATCAGATTTAGCTGAAATATCTCGAAGATTTTCAGCTAACCCTGGAAACTCTTTGTCCAATTTTTTCTGGAGAGATTCTTCGATTTCTTTGTGATAACAACTTTCTGAAGCAACTAAATGTCCACCCGCCGAGAAGCCAATTGTCAACAGTTCACTCGTCACACCACGCTCTCTAGCCAGAAGTTTCAATCGTTTTATTGCTAAGGCTAAATCTTCTTGGGGGAGAGGATAACGGTTTGGCGAACACCGATAATTTAGAATTGCTACAGCATACTCTTTCTCTACTAAAATTTTAGCAGTGTGAATTCCTTCGTTTAACATAGAGACTGCACTATAGCCTCCGCCAGGGCAGATTAGAGCTAGTTTTCTCCCTGGTTTAAATGATTGTTTGATAAGTAAGAGCCCCACGCCATCACGCGCTCCATCTGATGCGGGAAAATAATCCTCTGGTGTCTCCTCAGACCAAACTTTGATAAACTCATAGTTTTCCGAATCTTGAGATAAGTTTATCAATTGATTTGCTCCTTCAATAACATCATCTGCTACATAGGGAACTCCCCAAGGCATTATCACTTGATGACGAACTTCCTTTAATGGTAAATGCCTCAATTCTTCGGGTACCAGTTCAAGAAAAAATACTGGCATCAAATATTCAAAATGTGACATTATGATATTATTCGCCAAAATGTCATTAACTGAATGTTCAAGTGTAAACATAACGCTTCCTCTCATTTTTGTTACTCAATAACGCAAGCTTACCTTCCCCCAAAAACCTGTCGCTTCCTGTCCTTCATATGAGAAGTCAAACGGTGGTTGCGGATAATTGGCTTGGTCTCTAACTGGCGTTGTTGCCACTTCAATGGCCATATGATGGTCTCCAGCGGAAAGTTGCTCTAGGTCAACTGCATATGGGGCTGTGATTACTCTACCTACTCTTACACCATCAATTTCCACAGTCACCACTTCGTGGACATGCTCCATTTCAAGGAGGACATTTTTGAGATCGTCTGTCCTAAAATCAAGCTCATACCTAATAATTCCAGCAAAATCAGGATAACAATCGGAAATTGGGCTTAATACTGATGTCTCGAACTCCTCTTCGACCGTCGGATATGTTTTTGCTTTCATTAGCTTAACTGTCCAGTCGCCAGTAAGTACTTGCTCAGTTGTTTTTGCTTGACGTTTTTCTTGATAACTTTGGTAAATAGGGTAAATTTCCTGATTAAAATTTTCTAGTAGAACTATTGCCTGTCCTGGTTCTAGATTGAGTGAAACGCAATAATCAGAACCAATTATTTGACCAGATACAGCGTACTTTTTATCAGCATAAACATCATAGGCTATCAATTCTTCACTACCTTTAAATGTAATATTTCCAGAAAAAACTGCTGTTGAAGATTCATTAAGGAGAGCAAAAATATTTCCATTTTTGTCGTAATGGTAAACCGTCAAGTCAGCAAATGGCTGTTCTAAGCTTACGCGAGATAACCCCTGCCTCTGGATACTTTCTCCAAGTCCTTCCAAATTTTGATAAGTAAAAAGATCTAACTTTTCATAAGAATGAGCCGTTACAGGAAGTACATTAAGCGGCTTGTCTCCTACTACTATTACTGGAAATGCTGGGTGTTGTTCCACGAAGTCCAATAGGGCTTGTGGCATATACTCAGCACTCGGAACAAGAAGCATTTTAAAAGCAATGCCGTTAATGACAAGAGCGTTGTCTTGGATAGTACCATTATAATCGGCAAGATTTGTCAACATATCAAGACTAACAATATCAAATTCGACTTGATGTTCAATTAGCTGACGACAGATTTTCTGCATCGGCATACGCTCTCCTGACCAGTCTAATTCTCCATCGTAGAGAACAGCTACAGAAGCCACATGTTGACCATCACTAAGTAAATCACACATCCGATTACCATATCTCATTAGATCTGCAAAGTAATCAAATTGACCATTATGACCTCGTGCATAGAAATGTGGTGGACAATCAGAATCTGGATAGTTAGCCATAGAAAAGGCATGAGGTACCAGTTCATTAACACCACGTACTAGCAGATGATCCAAGACGTATTTCATGTCCCTAACACCAAAATTCCAACCATAAGCACCAAATAGCTCACACATAGTACGCCCCTTTTTCTTAGGTTCTAAGTGACCACTTGAAGCACCAAGTTTACCTAGTATATAGTGGAAAAATTCACCATCCGAATCACTCATACCTCCATGAGTTTGCCTTCCAGCTCCATAAACAACTTGACCACCAATACAATCAATCCCTGCCATATGCTGACCACTGATTGCTCTGAAATAATGTGCCGCACCTAAACCTAAACGACTATGTACACTATTATCTTCAACAACATGACCAATATACTCCACACCATGCTCTTCACACCAATGTCCAATAGGTTGAGCAAAATTTTTAGCATAAAGTCTGGAAATAAAATCCATATAATCATATCGAACCTGAGGTTCTAAAATACGCTCTTTTGTGCTAGCAAAGAGATATACTAATTTTTCAGTAAAGCTATCACCATACGCTTCAACCAATAGTTTTTTTAGCTCTTCACTCCAAGGCAGAGACATCTTTTTATGACCAACTTTCGTATCAAAACATTGCTCAAAAATGTTACCAAATTGTGGTTCATCTGAGAAAAATCCTGCAATAGTAGTACCAAATTTCTCCTTAAATTTTCCAAAATGAGGCTCATAGACAGCTTCAATCTGAGTAGAGGCAGATATTTCGTCAATCATATTGATATAAGTGTCATCTCCACCATCAGTTCTTGTCTTATAGATCAAATGGACACGCCACGCACCTTCTGGTAGTTGAAACCTAATCACAGGATTATCTACTGTGTAGAGTTCTGTCAAATCAATCGTATCTTCATGAAAAATATTATCTTCGTCAAATCTGAGAGCAACAATGGCAACCACTTCATTATTTAATCGCTCATCGTAATCTACAGCATCTCCAATTTGCCAAAAACCAATACTTGGTTTTAACATACGATTAATATCCAAGGTCATCAGTCGGGATTTCCCAAAAACGTCAGCAGTCGAACAATTAATGTATTGCTTCTTACGGTCTGGGTATTTGTCCTTAATTAAGCCATTAGCAAAACCAGTTGGAAAGTGTTTATCATCCAAAATCCAGACTTTCATCTGACGTTTTTCAGCTTCTTCAAGTACAATCCCTAAATCACGCCACCAGTCTGGGCCACAATAATCATCATGAGGTCTTGCCTCAACACACACCGCCTTAATGCCACAATAGTTAATTCTATCCATTTCTTCGCGAATCACCTCGTCTGACTCGCCTCTCATCCATAAAAATGGGAAAATATGATTTTTCATGGGATACCCTTTTCTTAAATACTTATTTCTAAAATGTAATCTTCATAATTCTTTATTCACCATAAGCGAAAAATAATTGTTCATTGTCTTTTGTACCAAAACTATTTAACTGTGTAATAAAACTTGCTAAAACGTGCAGCATTGTCAGATTTGTCCCCATTAGCACTAGCAAACATGCCAATCATCGTTCCAGACATACAACCAACAATTTCAGGATTGATAATCCGGCCATCTGTCTTGCCAAGCAACTCCCATTCATTATCTACTTTATAATGGAAAGTATAGTCTTGACCAACCGCCTCAAATTTGATTTCTACTATATTATTTTTAAGATAAATACTAGCCAAAACCTTCTGACCTGTCTCAGATTCAAAACCTGGAAAATGTGGTGGTTTATTCATTTTCGTTGTCACTTGAACCAGTTCTAATACTTTTTGTCCATTATTTCGAACAAGCTGTACTTTAAACTGATGGTTACTAGCTTGCATTATGACAAGTCCTGCTACTTCTTTCCCTTTCGGTTCAAAAGTAAATGCTGTTTCTACAAGGGCGTTTGGCTCCTTCTGACGACATCCAATAAACCCCACAACTTGATTACACTCAGTGTTTTTTTCTTTATCAATTGTACGGCGAAGCCTTTCTGAAATACTGCGTTCCAGGCAATTTATCACAAGTTCATTGTTTTCAAATCGATAAACCTCTTCATATGGTGTTCCCCACAATACCATTTCATTAGGTAGAACTCCAGAAGTCATATCAAGATTAATCGTTTGGCTCAGCTTATAACCCGTTTCAACAACTCCTTCAATCTCATAAGAGGATTCTATTTTACCTGTCTCAGGACTAAGATAAGGCCATCCTCTTTCCCAAGAAATAGGACAAATAAAAGTTTCACGCCCTAAATTTTTATAATATCCATCAATAGTTCGCGATGCCAACAAGACTGCGTACCAATCTCCATTTGGTCCCTCTACAAAGTCAGCGTGTCCGACATTTGATATTTCAGATTTAAAACCAAGTTGTCGATGTGTCATTACTGGGTTTGCTGGATTTCCCTCATACCAACCATCAATAGTTTTGGATCTAGCAACTGAAACAGAGTGAAAATGTTCTGTTCCTCCTTCCGCAATCACTAAGTAATAATACCCATCTTTTTTATAAATATGTGGCGCCTCAGGTGAAGAAGCATCACGAAGTGCAGAGTCCCATATTGCTTTAGGATTCCCTGTCCTTTTCATATTTTTTAAATCAAAAGGTGCAATATAAATCCCTTTATCTTTTGAACCATCTGCTCGTTCAACAACTTTTCCAGTACCTATGATATACGCAGAACCATCATCATCAATAAAAAGTGATGCATCAATCCCTGGAATATCATCTAGCCAGATTGGTTCTGACCATCCTTTCATAGGGTCTTCAGTTGTCACAATAAAATTCCCTTTATCTGCAAAGTTGGCATTAATAACATAGAATGTTCCGTTATAATAACGAATTGTTGGTGCCATGACACCTCCAGTATAGCTATTAGCACGAACATAAAAATCGTTATCTACCGTTAGAGCATGCCCAATTAATTCCCAATTAGCTAAATCCTTGCTATGAAAAATTGGAATCCCTGGATAAAGTTCAAAACTAGAACAGACAAGATAATAATCCTCATCAACACGGCAGATACTAGGATCTGGATAAAAACCGGAAATAATAGGATTTGTAACAGTTACCATCTCAGACTCCTCCTCTTAAAATGATAAGTTTAACTCAAAGCTCTCACTATTCTCATTGCCATCAGTAACTGTAAAAATAAAGTCGCCATCCTCAAGGCAATACTGACCTTGATTGTTCCAAAAACCTAAGTCTTTCTTATCAACACGGAGCTCTACTGCCACTTTTTCCTTAGAGGCAACCGTAACTTTCTCAAAACCTTTAAGCTCTTTCACTGGACGAACAAGAGAACCAACCTTATCTGTCACATAGAGTTGTACCACTTCTTCGCCATCTCGGTCACTGATGTTACTAACATCAAGTATGATTTGAATACTCTCAGCTGTTTCTTTTAACACAACATTCCCAAATGCAAAGCGCGAGTAACTTAAACCATAGCCAAAATCATAAAGCGCCCCTGGCTCAATATCCATGTATTTAGACGTGAACTTGCTTCGGCCAGCTGGACGACCTGTATTGGGGTGATTATAATAAACTGGACACTGTCCTGATACTCTCGGAAATGAAACTGTTAGACGTGCGCTGGGATTATTGGCTCCCGAAAGTGTGCGCGCCACCGCATGACCCATTTGAATGCCCAAATGCCAAGCCTCAATTACTGCATCCACTTGACCAACTTCTTTTTCAATCGCCATTGGACGACCATTCATCAAAATGGCAACGGTTGGCTTATCGAGGTTCTCCAGAGCCGCAAAAAGTTTACTCTGTTCACCTGGCAATGAAATGTCTGCTCTTGACGTCGCTTCTCCAGACATGGAAACCAATTCACCTGCTACTAAAATAATCACATCACCATAGGCAAGGGCTTCTTGGAGTATTGCTTCATTAATTGGTGTCTCAAGACCTCCAACTTCAAAATAGCGGCTATTAGGAAATTCTTTCGTGATTCCTTCGACAAGAGAAACGCCATCTTTTTCTCGAAAACTAATCGCCCAAGCACCAGAAACTTCTGAAGCTTTATTAGCCAATTCCCCAATAATACTAATCTTAGTATCTATTGGAAGTGGAAGAAGGTCGTCTTTATTTTTTAACAAAACAATGGATTTCTCAGCAGCTTCTAAAGCGAGAGCTTTATTGTCTTCAGAAAGTTCATCTGATTCAGGAAGTTCGACATACGGATGGTCAAATAAACCCAACCACATTTTTACCCGTAGGATACGTTCAACAGCTTGATCAACGGTTTCAAGTGAAATCGTTCCAGACGCTAAAGAGCCTTTTAAAGTCTTCAAATAAATTTCCGTTCCCATATCCATGTCAAGACCTGCATAGAGCGCTTTAGCACCTGCTTCTGCCTCATCTGAAGCGATACCATGGGCGACACATTCACGAATCGCATTAGCATCACTAACTACAAATCCATCAAATCCAAATTCCTCACGTAATTTGTCTGTCAACATCTCACGATTAACCGTACAAGGTACACCGTTTAAATCATTGAAAGCTGCCATAACCGTTGTGGCACCGGCATCAATAGCTGCTCTAAACGGCGGGAGATAGACATTGCGCAGAAGGGACTCAGACATGGACACTGTATTGTAGTCACGACCTCCTTCACAAGCGCCATAGCCGACATAATGCTTCAAGCAAGCCGCAACATAGTTCAGGTGAGACGATTGGTCGTTTTGCAGACCTTCGATCTTTGCCTTGGCAAATTGTGATAAGAGATAAGGATCTTCCCCTCCACCTTCTGACACACGTCCCCAACGAGCATCTCGACTAATATCAAGCATTGGAGCAAAATGCCAATGAATGCCATCAGCTCGTGATTCTTTGGCAGCCATCTGAGCCGTCCGTCTCATTAAATCACGGTCAAAACTTCCTGCTTCTGCTAGCGCAATAGGAACGACGGTTTTATAGCCATGAATGACATCCAGCCCAATAATCAAAGGGATGCCAAGACGGCTCTCTTCAATGGCAATCTTTTGAAGACGGTTGGACGTTTCTGGGTCTTGAACCATAATAGATCCCACAAGTCCCTGCTTAATCTCTTCTTCATGGTAGTCTTTTTCACTGGTTGCCATGATCTTATGGAACTCATCTTGGGACAGACGCCCATCGGTCATCATTTCAATTAATTCACTAAAGGGGACATCAAAGCCACCAACGATAGAAACAGAGGCTTGATTAAGTTGAGCAATTTTCTCATCGAGAGTCATTTCTCTTATGAGAGATTGAATTTTCGTTTCTTGTTCAGCTGATAATTTCATCTTTCCTCATTTCTAAAAAGAGTTGCAGATATATTATTGCAACTACTTTTCTTATCACTATTGTTTTTCAGCAATCAATTTTTCATTTTCACGTCCTTTAGCATTTGTCATTGAAATCATTAAGAATGGAATAATTGCTAAAGCAAAGAATAATGCTGGACCAAAATTGATAACGGCATTCATACGTGTTAGTACCTCATTACTCATCTCACTATTAGCAACAAATCCAACTGCTGCAAGTATGACAATACCAATTGAACCACCAATAGCATTCCCAAGCTTAGTAGAAAATGAAATAACAGAGTAGATAACACCATCAAAACGAACACCTGTCTTCAACCAGCTATCATCAATAATCTCACCACATAATCCATAAGAGACAAGACCTCCAAGATTCGTGAAACCATATAAGAATCCGACAATAACACTTGCCATTACATTTCCCTGCTGACCAAAAATAAAGAATAGAACGCAACAAATCACTTGAGCTGCACTACTTAAAGCTCCACAAATCTTTTTGTCAACTCGAGAAAGTAAAAATGGTGCGTATAAGTTAACCAGTCCCATACCAAATTGTAGAGCTACTGCAAAATACCCCATTGCCATAGGATTTTTAAGCACATAGATGAATTGATAAGCCATAATCCCCAGACGTCCAAAAACTCCAGTCAAAAATAGGAACATAGCTGCAACTACACACATGGCATCACGATTAATTATAATAGTTCGAAAAGCTCCCCAAAGTCGTCGCATCGTATCACCAACTGTATGCGCTTTGCCATCTCCTCCAATAGCTTCTTTATTCGAGAACGCACAAATCCAAAAAGCTGGAATGCTTATGATTGAAAAAATTACTGCCGCCCAAAAATAACCATTCCCAGATGATGTTGATCCATTTCCAAAAAATAAAATCAGTGGCATCGTAACAGCGCTTATTAAAACTCCGGCTACTGATCCCATTGCTCCACGAAAAGCATTTAATTGTACACGTTCATCATTATTTGCAGTAATTGAATTAGCAAAACTACCTACAGATATATTTACTGCAGTATAAGCCATACCACATCCTACGTACGTAAAGGTACACCATACAATTTTCCAAAACATTGGAATATCAAGATTCAAGAATGTTAATGAACCAAAAAGTGCTAAGACGGGTGCTCCATATATGATATACGGTCTGAATCGTCCCCACTTTGATTCAGTAGTTTCAGCAATTGCCCCAAACATGGGATCATTAATCGCATCCCAAATACGAGCTCCTAACATAATGGCTGAGATAATTAATGGTGTCAGACCAACTACATCTGTATAAAATACAGTCAAATAAGATGAAATCATTGTCCAAGAAAGGGAGGAACCCAACTCACCACAACCATAACCAACTTTACGAAGAAAAGAAATTTTTCCTTGCTTCTCTGTGCATGTCACAGTATGTACTGCTACTTTTGTCATAGACAAACTCCTTTTAAGTTAATTTTTTTAATTATTTAAAATTCGTTTAAGCATTTTAATTTGTCGCTTGGTAAATTCAGTACCGCCACAATATAATTCATCTTCGTACTCACCAACAATGTAGCCATCAAAATCAGATTCTGCAATCACTGCTAAGATGTCATCATAAGGAATACTTGCTTCAACATTATTGTCATCCAAATAATGGAATTTACCATGAATCTCAAAACTATATGGTAAAATTGCTTTCAATTCATCAAGTAAAGCTGGTAACGAAGATTCTGGCCTAAATTGAACAAAACCATACATTCCTTGAAGTGCTGGAATAATAGCTGGACTAGCACCTTGTGCAAGTAACTTCTCTTGTGCTTCTTGAACTGATACACCGTCATAACGCATTTGAGCTGCAGCTTGTAAATGCTCTTTAGACACACCTGCTTTAAGAGCCCTATCCCAATGTGGCTTATTGGGTTTTGTCGCAAAACATCCTAAATCAGGAATAAAGCCTAGATAGGTTGAACCTGTGCGCTTGATAACTTCCAGATAACGTTTCATATTGTCAGATAGTGGTGTTTCTGGATTATGAATTTCAATGCCGACTTTAACATCATAAAGCTCTGCATAAGGTGCCAAACGTTCAAATGCTTCTGGAGATAACATCATCTGTGCACGCATCACTTTACATCCAAGTTTATGAGCTGTCTTAAGATCAATAATTGCATCAGCCAGCATCTCATCATCTGTCAGATTACGATCAGGGCGCTTGCCTTTATCATTATTTGCTCCATACCCAACAGGGCCAATACCATACTTAGCCTTTAGTTTTTGAATAAAACCAAGAAACTCATCCGTCACACCAGGATAGCCAACAAGCATCTGAGTCCCAACAATTTCATATCCAGTTGCTCCAGCAAGTGCAGCTTGTTTTACACATTCCTCAAAATCATATTGATAGCGAGCAAACTCAGTTCCATAGCAGAAGAGTGTCGCTCCAATTTTAATATTTTCTTTACTCATCCTTCTACTCCTTCACTTCAAAAACAATTGTATCACCAGAATCAAGTGGCATAAAAGTATGATTTGGACCGATTTCCATATAAGGTATACGTAACATTAAATCAAGTTTTACTTCATGTTTACCTGGTGCTAAACCGCCTGGTTTAATCACATGAATCGTCGCAGGATCAACCTGACTCCAAAATTCTGTATAACCTTCTTTGACCTTGTAAACAGGTAACTCTTTACCATTAAGTTCAAAGGTAATAGCTTCTTGTGGTATTTCCTCACCATCCACTGTGACTGACAAATGATCAATATCAGACAAATAGTGGCCACGATAGTAAGCTAATTGGATATTAAAGCTAAAACCTTGATTTTTTCCATTAATGTATTCTTCTTTATAAGAATTTTTTTTAATAATTTCCTCATTCAGAGGCATCCTCATTGCAAAAGCCATTTGCTTTTCCTTTCTTTTTTGAAAGCGCTTAAATTTCAGATGTTATATTAAGGCAAGCTTGTTTGCTTACCTTAATATAAACGAAATTCTAGAACTTAATTTCTTTATTTGCTTCAGCTGCTTGATAAATAGCATCCAAAATCTTTGTTACCACGAGAGCCTCTTCAGGTTTAACTAAAGGATCTGTATCATTTTGAACAGCTTCAAGCCATTGCTTCGCATCAATGGCTCCCTCTTCACCACCGCCGCCACCAAAGTAAGCAACACCACCAACTGGTGAAAGTGTTTCTTCCATCAATTGATTGTTACGACCACGGTTATAAATCAACTCATTTTTGCTATGACTCATACCTGAATGGATTTCAGCACCTGCTAATGTACCACAAAGTGTTGTTGATGCTTCACGTGATTCTAAAATATTGAGCGCCCACGATGCTTCAAGTGAAATAGTAGCACCGTTCTTCATTTTGACAAAACCTACAGCTGAATCTTCTACTTCAAACGTTTCTGGATCCCAAGCACCGAAGAGGTTTCCTTCCGTAGCTTGTTTCAAACCACCTAGTTTGTAGAAAACTGAGCCGTTTACACTATCAACATCATAGTTGTCCATACACCATAGAGTGATGTCAAGAGCATGTGTACCGATATCAATAAGTGGGCCACCACCTTGTTGAGATTTATCAGGAAAGACACCCCATGTTGGGACACCACGACGACGAACTGCGTGAGCTTTACCATAATAGATATCACCTAAATCACCTGCTGCACAAGCAGCATGGAGGTTTTGGACATCTGGACGGAAACGATTTTGGTAACCAACCGTAAATTTCTTGCCTGATTTTTTCCATGCCTCAACCATCTTTTCTGCTTCCACTGTGCTATGAGACATTGGTTTTTCACAATAGACATGTTTACCAGCTGCAAAAGCTGCAATAGCAATCTCACTATGAGACACATTCGGCGTACAGATATGTACCACATCAACATTTTCATCAGCAAGCAAATCATGATAATCTTTATAGACTTTTGATGTTTCTGAACCAAAATCTGCATTTGCTTTTTCAGCTCGTTCTACAATAATGTCACAAAAAGCAACCATTTCACCTAAATCTGTATTATTTTTAAGTGCTGGAAAATGTTTTTGGTTTGCAATACCGCCACATCCAATGATACCTATTCCAAGTTTAGTCATATTTATAGTTCTCCTTTTTATTTAATTTTCAAATTTTATTGCAATTCCTAATTCAGAAGATTCCCTTGCTGCTTCCATAACTGCAAGGACACGACGCACTTCAGAAATCTTAATTTTAGAGTCTGCTTTGCCATCAAGAACATCCGAAACATTACGATAGAAGTCTACCCAGTCCGTTTGCACTTCTGGTAATTGCTCAGTCACGATACCACCTGGCGGAACTGGGGCAAATTGTCTAGTTGGTCCTGCCTCAGTCTCTGTTATTTGTGGTGGGAGTTTTTCAAGTAATTTTCCTGTATGGTAAATTTCCCCATCACATCCAAAGGTATTAATAATCAAGGTTCCTTTATCACCACCAACAAGCCAACGTGGTTGATAATTCAAAATATAGGTTGATAATTCAATATGAGCAGTTACATCGTTATCAAATTTCAAAATTATTTTGAAATAATCATCAACTTCTTCATGAAGAACATTTTTAATATCAGCAAAAATTGTTTTCAATTTCGCAGTCGGCATCATAAACAAGATTTGATCAATAAGGTGTACTCCCCAATCATAAATCATCCCACCGCCATATTTTTGATAGATATGCCACTCATGCATGTAACCATTACCAGAATGTAATTTAGATTCAATTGTAAAAACATTCCCTAATTTGTTTTCATCAATTGCCTTCTTAGCAATCAACATATCTCTATCCCAGCGACGATTTTGGTGGGCGGTAAAGAAAACACCTGCTTCTTTACAAGCAGCCTCCATCTCATCCAATTCTTTAACGTTGAGCGCAGCTGGTTTTTCAGTGATAACATTTTTTCCAGCCTTCGCCGCTAGTAAACACATAGGATGATGCAGATGGTTGGGTACGGTCAAAATAACAGTGTTGACTTCAGGATTTTGTAAGAGTTCCTCAGCACTGTCATAGGCTGTAAAGCCTTTTTCACGAGCTTCTGCAACTTTTTCAGGAACAATATCACACACCGCTACAATCTCTACGCCAGCACGAGGCGCATTTTCTGCATGCCATTTTCCCATCCCACCATAGCCGATGATACCTAGTTTAATTTTCATAAGACTTCCTCTTTCTAAATCACAAAATTTCTGAGATAACGTGCGCTAAGTGTAATTGAGTTTTTCACATCTTCAAACGTTTTTTCAAAAGCTTTGTCTTCAACTTCAATTACTGTATAACCATCAAAGCCAATGTCCGTTAAAGCTGATACATATTTACCCCAATCAACGTCACCAAGACCCGGAAGTTTTGGACTCATGTACTGAAGCGGAGTCGCCATCACACCAACGTCTTTCAATTTATCAGGATAAACCTTGATGTCTTTATAGTGAACATGGAAAATCTTATCCTTGAACTCATAAAGCGGTGCGATGTAATCGATTTGTTGCCATACGAAGTGCGATGGGTCATAGTTAATACCTAGATTGTCAAATGGCAGTGCTTCAAAGACTTGACGCCAGATGGCTGGTGTTGTAAAGAGGTTTTGTCCTCCTGGCCATTCGTCTTCTGTGAAGAGCATTGGACAGTTTTCAATCGCCACTTTAACACCTTTTTCTTTAGCGTGAGTCAGAATTGGTGTCCAAACTTTTTTGGCTTCCTCAATATTAACTGAAACAGTTTTACTTGGCATACGTCCGATAAAAGTCGTTACCATATTCACACCCATCAGAGCTGACGCATCAATGACTTTGTACAAGTGATCAATCACTTCTTGACGTTTTTCTAAATCTTCATCAAGCGGATTTGGATAGTAAGCAAGTGATGAAATTTCCACCCCCTTACCAGTTGCATAAGCTTTGAGCTCTTCCGCTTTTTCTACGTTCAAATTTGCCACATCAATGTGGGACACTCCAGCGTAGCGGCGCGCAGCTTTTCCCTGTGGCCAGCATGCCACTTCTACACAGTTCAAACCATTTTCAGCAACGATATCAATCAATTCATAAAAATCTGAATCACCAAGAATCGCTGACACAAGTCCTAGTTTCATATCTTTTCCTCTTTCTTTAATCTTTTAACACGTTAATTATACAATTTCAAAACATAAAAAAATTATCCTTTATTGTCTAATTATCCATAAAATATCATCCTTTACACTTTCATACCTATCTCCCAAAAAGAAAAGGACAAGAAAATGATTAATTTCTTGTCCTTCTTACTATAGACGCTTCATTCTAATTAAAATAAATTCGTTAGCCTGTAACTCTCTTACTAGTGATACTTTGTTATTTACTGATTCAACATTAACAATATTTAAGTCTGGAGCTGAATTTATTCTGATAAATTCAATATCGTTTTGTGATAAATCTTGATAAAAACTTAATTGTTTCCATATATTGATTAAATTCCCTTTATTAGGAGAAATACTCCTTGTCTTAATTTTGTACACTCCTGTACTGATGTCAGATATTACAATATTCAATGTTTTATCCGTATCTTCAAAATATGAAGGAATTTCTGAAATATCTAGTTTGTCCTCATCTGTAGCATAGTATAAATCGGAAAATTCTTGTTTATTGTGACAGATAATCGCGTAATTGTCATTCAAATCAGTCGTAACAATATAGTCATCGCCTTTAGCAAGACAATAATCATATAGCTGATTTAAAAATGAGTAGGCATATCCAGATGGTTTAATAATATTTTCATTCGCAATCAACCCTAGACCACCAAAAATAAAATTACCTGAATCGTAGTACTCTGAATTTAAATCGCTTAGATAATGATAACTCAAAACACTTACATCATTCATGAAAACATTCTCTAAGATATAACAACCTTTAAAACAAGAGTCATTGATAAAATTCCTATCAGATATTGTTAAATTCCACTCAGTCACCCAAATAGGAATAGTTTCCATATCAAATTTTTCCAAGACAGCCTTTAGAGCCACAACATCTTCAAACACTCTCTTCCTATTTTTATCACGAATCGTATTCCCAAGTTCTGTATTGTTCTTATCCACAATATAATTGTAAGAACATAAGCTAATAAAATCTGGTTTTGTATCTTTATTTTTCCACAGTTTCCAAATTTTTTCATCTACGTGATAATATTCAGAATAGCCGGGGCCTCCTAATAGTATTTTATCAGAATAGTTCTTACAAACTTTATGAATCATAGAAAAGCACTCTATATAATCTTCAATTAAATAATTGTTCTTAAAATTTGAGTCTCCTATACATAGTTCGAATCGCCATTTTTCAATCGTAGATAGTCCATAACGTTTTACAACGTGTTTTAAAAATACATTTAATAACTTTGATAATGCTTGACTAGATGGATTATTTTTACCAATATCAATTTTAATCGTTTCTCCAATACGTTTCGAAATAATCTTGTTTCTTTCACCAAGTTCTATATGGGGAAAGAAATTGTGTTCTACTAAAAAATCAAAAACAGCATTAATCTTTGAAAAATTGTAAATCAGCTCCCCATCCACATTAGTTACTAACATTCCTTGAGTAAATATATTCCATATTCTAACATTCTTTACACCAAATTCTTGCATCATTAAAAGCAGTTGCTTCTGTAATCTGCTATTCAAGAGAGATTCAGCCTCCCCAATATTAATCATTATTTGAGAAAGCACATCTAATTTATCCACTTTAGATGCAGAACAATTAATAATTAATTGTTTATTTTGTTTACTCTCTTCGTTCTTAAGATAATTTTCAATGATTTCTTTATCTTTATCATCAAAAAAAGTTTCTACACCTTGTTCAATAGAAGTTCGTTTATCTCTAAACTCTTTCGGATTTTTTCCGTAAGTTTCTTCGAAGGCCTTTAAAAAAGACTGCTTATTTGGAAATCCAACTTCAAAAGCAATATTCGCCAAACTTTTTTTCGTATAAATAACTTCTTGATATGCTTTATCTAGTCTGTAATTTGTGATATATTGCTTAAAATTAAGACCAAATTCTTTTTTAAAATATTTTGATAAATACGTCGGAGAAAGAAAAAGATAATCCGCTAAGGACTGTAAACTGATAGGTTGGTTATAATTTAATTCAATATAATTTTTAATTTCATGAGTCCTATTATTATTTTCAATGTGATTCAGTGAAGAGTTATCTTGGTTCAGAAATAAAGTAAGTTTCTCTAAAATATTGTAACAATGAGATAAATAAGCAAAATCAACTTTACTACTATTAGCCTCAACATAATAGTAAAGCAACTCATTAATTGCACTCTTAACAGCTATATACGACGCATTCTCAAATTTATAATGGTTTTCAAAAAGGAAATTATCATCTCCGATAATATCTCTTACCAATTCATACTCTATATACACTCTCATCACATTCGATTCCTCAAGTGTTTCAATAATATGCTTTTGCATTGAGTTAAAGATAAAAAATTGTCCCTCATAAAGATATAGTATCTCACCACTTAAATCAATTTTTATATTTCCTCTGATTACAAATAATAATTCGATATCGCGATGATAATGCTCATTCTCATTCATACCTTCAAGTAATTTAATTCTAATTTTTTCACGTCTATTTTCTAACATATTTATAAATCATTCCTTTCGTTTCACTCAAGACTGAAAAGGTAACGCTTTTCTGTACAATTTTTATAAAGTGTTTTTTCGTTAAGCGATCACTCGCTTAGCCATGGGTGTTTGGTAATTGAGACTACCGTGTATGCGATGATAATTCCACCAGTGGACATAGTTCTTGGTTTTAAGGGTTAGTTCTTCAAGTGAATGAAAGGTTTCTTGATGAATAAACTCCAGTTTGAAGGAACGGTAGGTG
>NZ_JBHRZV010000027.1:59230-88569 GCF_042649745.1 Streptococcus caprae
TAAGGACAGCCAGCTTGACTGAGGGAACGGGTGATACCAAAGGCCCCTAACACCTCATCAATTAGCTGATTATCAAACTCCTTGCCACGATCAGAATGGAAACGATTGACCTTGGTTAAAGCATAAGGAATGCTTTGAATGGCTTGTTTGACAAGTTCTGCGCTCTTCTTCCAGCCAACAGATACGCCAATAATTTCACGATGAAAGAGATCGATGATGAGGCAAACATAAGCCCATCGCTTGCCAACACGGACATAAGTTAAGTCTGTTACAAATGCTTCTAAAGGCTTGTGTTGGTCGAATTGTCGATTTAAGAAATTAGGAATCGGAGCGTCGTTCTTCCCTTTAGAACGAGGCTTGAAGACAGCTCTCTGACGAGAATTGGTAGTGGGATAATTTTTGTACCATTCTATTTCCCCTATATCGTATTAAGTTAATTATAACATAGTTTAAGAACTCCCCAAAACAAGTGCAATAGTGCTAAATATAGAGTAATACTCATTCAAAATCAAAATATGAGTTAACCCCCTCGACCTTTGACAAGTGGGTGAGACAAGCTAAAACAACGGGATCTTTCAAATCAATTGATAATCTTACCGATGAACAGCGGGAGCTGATTGCCCTTAGAAAACGAAACAGAGAACTTGAAATGCAACTAGACATCCTAAAGCAAGCGGCGGTGATTATGGCACGAAAAGAGAAATAATCACTGCTAACAAGGATAAGTACAGCATTTCAGCCATGTGTCGGTGGTTGAAGATCCCTCGTTCAAGCTATTACTACAAAGTCACTGAGCCAGTATCTGAAGCGGAGCTTGAAGCAAAGGTGAAACAGATTTTCCGTGAGAGCAAATCCAGATACGGTGCACGAAAAATCAAGAAATACCTAGAAGCGCAAGGGATGACGGTGTCTCGTCGTCGCATTCGTCGCATCATGAAACGATTGAACTTGGTTTCTGTTTACCAGAAAGCCAGCTTCAAACCGCATGCCAAAGGGAAAAACGAAGCCCCTATTCCAAATCGCTTAGCCAGACAATTCCACCAAGAAAGACCACTGGAAGCGATTGTGACAGATTTGACCTATGTCCGTGTTGGTCAGCGTTGGGCTTATGTTTGCTTGATGATTGACCTCTTTAATCGTGAAATTATTGGCGTATCTGTTGGCTAGAAGAAGAGCGCAGAACTTGTCAAACAAGCCATTCAAAGCATTCCTTATGCTTTAACCAAGGTCAATCGTTTCCATTCTGATCGTGGCAAGGAGTTTGATAATCAGCTAATTGATGAGGTGTTAGGGGCCTTTGGTATCACCCGTTCCCTCAGTCAAGCTGGCTGTCCTTATGACAATGCGGTAGCTGAGAGCACCTACCGCTCTTTCAAACTGGAGTTTATCAACCAAGAAACATTTCATTCACTTGAAGAACTAACCCTGAAAACCAAGGACTATGTCCACTGGTGGAATCATCATCGCATACACGGTAGTCTCAATTACCAAACACCTATGGCTAAGCGAGTGATCGCTTAACGAAAAAACACTTTATAAAAATTGTACAGAAAAGCGTTGCCTGTTCAGAAAATCCAGTTAGCAGAATCTAGAAAAGATGAAGATCTCTATCTTACTCAGGAACAATTACAAGCATGGTTTACTGCGTTCAAGCAAGATTTGGATGATGATAAAATCTCGTTAAAAGACTATGTCCTCTTCTATTTGACCTTTTTTCTAGGAGATAGGAAATCGGAAACTTATGCTTTACAATGGAAACACATTGATTTTTCAACCTCACAAATCCAACTGATTCAAGCTCTAGATAGATATGGGGAAGTTAAATCAACCAAAGGAAATAAGAAAACGATATTTTCAATTTCAAATGACTTAGTTCAACTTCTCAACTCATGGAAAGAACAACAAAAACAGGAGCTAGCTAGGTTTGGAATTATTAGCAATCCTGAACAGTTTGTTTTTACCTATATTGATACCAAAGGTAATGTTAACGCACGTCTACATCCTGACTACTTAAATAATAAAATGAAGACCGTCAGAAATCGTCATAAAGAGCTCGCACACGCCACACCTCACAAGTTAAGACATACGGGGCAACACTCGCTAAACAAGCAGGAATGAGCTTAGAAGCCATTTCTGAGGCTCTGACACATAGCGATACTGCCACAACTCAAATTTATGTCAATACTTCTAATGTTGTCCCTATGGCAGTCGGTGAGCTTGCCCTTAAATCACTAAAACAATAAGGTGAAAATAAGGTAAACTTTGAGGTGAACTTTTAAAAAAACACAAAAAAGGCACCCACGAGGTAAACTCTTGAGTGCTTTGAAACGTTGATATAACTGGATATTAACGTTTTGAGAATTGTGAAGCTTTACGAGCTTTCTTAAGACCTGGTTTCTTACGCTCAACCATACGAGCATCACGAGTCAAGAGACCAGCGCGTTTGAGTGAATCGCGGAAGTCTGGGTCAACTTGCAAGAGTGCACGTGCAATACCGTGACGGATCGCACCTGATTGACCACCGTAACCACCACCGTTTACATTAACGAAAACGTCGTATGAACCTTCAGTTGAAGTCACTGCGAATGGTTGGTTGATAACCAAACGGAGGTCAGCGTGAGGGATGTATTCAGTTACATCTTTTTTGTTTACTGTGATTTTACCAGTACCTGGAACGAGGCGAACGCGTGCAACAGCGTTTTTACGACGGCCAGTACCTGCATATTGTGCTTGTGCCATTTAATTTCTGTTCCTTTCTCTTAGATAAGACCTGAGATATCAAGTACTTCTGGTTGTTGTGCAGCATGTGTGTGCTCACCGCCAACGAAGACTTTCAATTTCATACCTTGAGCGCGTCCAAGAGTGTTGTGTGGAAGCATACCTTTAACTGATTTTTCAATCAAGCGAACAGCGTTTTTAGAGCGCAATTCACCAGCAGTGATAGCTTTCAAACCACCTGGGTGCAATGAGTGAGTGTAGTACACTTTATCAGTTGCTTTTTTACCAGTCAATTTCACTTTCTCAGCGTTGATAACGATAACGAAATCACCTGTATCAGTGTGTGGTGTGTAAGTTGGCTTGTTCTTTCCACGCAATACGCTAGCAACTACTGCAGAAAGACGACCAAGTGGCACATCAGTTGCGTCAACAACGTACCATTTGCGTTCAACTTGGCCTGGTTTAGCCATAAATGTTGTTTTGTTCATGAGTTCTCCTATATATAGTGAATATTTGTTTACGGTGATGGGTGTTCCGGCCCATCTAAAGGTATTTGGAAGGTTCCGGGGCCTTTCAAATGGGGTAAACAATACCGTCTTATATCATACCAAAAATAAAGACCCAAAGTCAAGTGATTTAGCTAAATTTTCACAGCTCGTCAACCTTCCTCATTCTGCTCTTTCGCAAGCGTTCCCCTAGCTCATAATCCTACATTCAAATGGACTGAAATCCATACTCAATCTCCCATATCCACTCCTCTATCTTGTATTTTCCTCTTAGACGCTGAACCATAGCAAAGCTTCTAGAGACAAATTCAGTTGGACACATAGGTACGGTCCTATCAGGGTAGGACGACATTTTTTAATGCACTCAAAAAGTGGGCTCCCTTAGGGATCCCACTTTTATCTGAGCCAGTTTTATACTGACACAACTGCTCTACTATTCTAAATTACTTCCTATTAGAAAAAGTAGTAGCTTAAACAGTTTACTGTTTTTTACGACGATTCAAGCCAAGGAAGGCCATAGCTGACCCTACGATTCCCAATCCGGCAACTGTCGTATTGGTGTCACCTTCACCTGTATTTGGCAAGGTTTCACGTTGGACAGATGGTGTACCACTAGTCTTTTTAGGGGTTGATGTGGTCGTTTAAGTCTTTATCGGCAATTATGGAGTCATTACTCAGGGCTTAGCGCTCTTCCTTCCCTACCGCGAAAACACCAATTGTTCCAGGGCCGACATGGGCTGAAATAACCGGACCAAGTGGGCCAACCAGCACGCGCGTGATTTGAGGGTTTTCTCTTAGGCGCTCTGCTATGACCTGAGCTGGCTCTTCTTGGTCTGCATAGGCCACTAGGACCGTATCGTCAGCCAGACCATCCAGGATCATGTCAATGGCAGTGCTGACTGCTTTCTTGCTTCCACGGGCCTTGGCAGTTGACTGTAGACTCCCATCCCTCGCAATCGTAATGATCGGTTTGATATTGACCAAGCCACCAATGATTGCTGAGGTCTTGGAAATCCGTCCGCCTCGCATGAGGTGATTGAGGTCATCGACCAAGAAAATTGTCCGCATCCGTGGCGCTAAATCTTCAACGACCGCCAGAGCATCCGCCAAACTACCACCAGCTTCTCTCACTTCCACAGCCTTCATAACCAAGTAGGTTTGGCCTAAGCTCGCAGCCTTAGTATCATAGATAACAATCTCTGCCTGAGGAAAATCATCCAGCACGACTTCACGCGCCATCACTGCAGATTGATAAGTCCCAGACAAGGTCGATGAAAAGGCCACGTAAAACACAGCTTGCCCGGCTTCAACAACTTGACGGAAATAGGCCTCGAAGGTTCCCACATTAATTTGGCTGGTCTGAGGCTTGGCCCCATGATTCATCTTTTCCAATAAAACTGTCGAGGTCAGGCGGTCGGGTCCTACTGTTTCGTAGGTCACTCCTTCTAGTTGAACCGTCAGGCCAAGGACATCTACTGCCTGCTCCTGGGCCCAAGTTTGATCAATATCCGATGTTGAATCCGTTAAAATCTTAAACTTCATTTCTTTGCTCCCTTCTCTACTGTCTCGCTACTATAAATTAACAACTATTTTGATAATCAAATTATTTCTTTGCTATTATACAAAAAAAGCTGTCAACTGACAACTTTAGGTGTTTTGAAATGCCTTAAAGATCCTTCATAAAATCTTGGAGCTGAGTGATTTGTCCTTGGTCAAAGTGCCCTAGTCTAGGCGTTGTGAAGAGTTCCCGACGTTCGTTGGTCTTGTGCACCGTCTTCTGAGTAGACCGCACCCTTTGTTCCAATTCTCTGGCAGACACCCGCAGGGCTCCTTGGGAAAAGATCGTCCATTGTTCATTGAGGTCGCTGGTTGCAACAGACACCGTCCACTGTCCCTGGTTGAGCTCAGCCGCCCGACGTTCGATGTAGCTGTCTGCTGTCTCCTCTTCTTCCGTGAAGACAACGGTCAGATTGTAATGGTCATAGCGGAGCCGGACACCTGGCACATGCATGGCATCAAAGACAACGGTCGTATCCAACTTTTCAAAGGAAGCATAATCCGACAAACGGTTGAGCAGGAGGTTGCGGGCTACGTCTAACTCACCTTTTTTAAAGAGAGGCTTGGTTTCCTCCCAGAAGGCCAGCATGTTGTAGCCATCGACTAACAAGATTTTTCGTTTCATGCTGGACCTCTCTTTCTAGGTGAATTTACAAACGGTTCCGGTAAACCTCATACATAAGCACGGCTGCGGCGACACTAGCATTGAGGCTCTGCACATGGCCATTCATAGGGATGGTAATCATCTCGTCCACCTGCTTTTTGATGTTGGTGGAGATGCCTTTTCCTTCGTTGCCGATGATGAGGGCGAGCTTGCCAGCTGTATTCCACTTGGTGGATGGGGTGCCGTTCATGTCTGTCCCAAAAATCCAGAAACCACGCTCTTTCAAGATGTCCAGGGTCTGGCTGAGGTTGGTCACACGGGCAATGGGCACATGCTCGACCGCACCCGTTGAGGTCTTGGCTACGACAGGCGTTACGCCAACCGCCCGGTGTTTGGGAATGATGACCCCAGCCACATTGGTCGCGTCAGCTGTCCGCAAGATGGAGCCAAAATTATGGGGATCATTAAGCCCGTCCAGGATGAGGATGAGGGGATTGTCTTCCTGCTCTGCTTTTTCCAAAATCGAAGATAACTCAGTATAGGCAAAGGCCGACACGCGCAGGACAAAGCCTTGGTGGACAGCACCTTCGGTCATCTCAGTCAAGGTTTTCTTGGGTGTCCAGGAAATCGACACCTTCTTCTCCGCCGCCAAGGCCTTAATCTTATCGACATTCTTACCCCGCAGGTCGTCTTGAATGTAGAGCTTGTTGCCGGTATTGGCCTGCAAACTTTCGGTAACGGCGTGCACGCCGTAAACAATATCTGTGTGTTCCATGAGACTATTATAGCATAGAAGGAGGAGAAAATTAGGAGTCCACCTTTAAAAAGTCTGTAATATAAGGTTCAATGGTGGCCTGATACTCTTCATTCGACTTTACATTCCTCCACCCCAACACAAAAACCCAGTTGCCTGGGTTTTCACTTTATAAACTTAAGCCACGATAGCCTTAGCAACTTCTTCTGTCGTCATGCGAGAGAAGTAATGGGTCGTGTCAATGCTCTGCAATTTTTCCAAAACATCCGCATACTCGTAACGGGTGCCGACGAGGAGCTGCTCGATATCTGAGACATCGCCAATACCGAAGAAGTCTCCGTAGATTTTGATGGCCGTGATGACAGAGTTTTCCGTGTTAACGTAGGTTATGATTTTACCAGCATCGTAGCGGACAGAACGCTCAACCGTGTAATCTGGCGTCTCTCCGAAGTTCCACTCCCAAGTGCCAAACTTGGTATCACGAATCTCTTGAATGTGCTTGAGTTCATCCTCAGAGAGCACATACTCTGTCATGTCAGGGTAGGCTTCCTTCATTTGATTGAGGATGGCATCGCTGAACTCTTGAACGGTCATCTTGATAGGGAGTTCGTTATTGATGTTGGTCACGCGGGCACGGACAGACTTGACACCCTTAGACTCAATCTTGTCCTTAGAGACTTTAAGGGCATCGCCAAGGACAGTCATATCCACATCAAAGAGCAGGCAACCGTGGTGCATCATGCGGCCCTTGTAGTAGGCTTGGGCATTGCCACAGATTTTCTTGCCATCGATTTCAAGGTCATTACGACCGGTAAAGTTAGCCTCGACACCGAGCTTGGCAAGCGTATCAATTACAGGCTTGGAGAAGGTCTTAAAGTCAAAAGCTCCCTCATCAGCCTTGTTGGAAATGATGGTGTAATTGAGGTTGTTGAGGTCGTGATAAACTGCCCCACCACCAGAGAGACGACGGACAATGTGAATGCCGTGAGCATCAGTGTATTCCTTGTTGATTTCCTGGATAGCATTTTGGTGCTTACCAATGATGATGGCCGGCTCATTGATCCAGAGGATGAAGATTTCATCTTCGCTGGTCAACTCACGAAAGGCATAACTCTCCAGAGCGATATTATAAGCTGGGTCATTGCTGTTGTTAACGATATATTTCATCGTAGAACTCCTTTTGATAACGTATTCACCTTTCATTATAACAAAAAAGCTAGGATTTCTCACTTAGGTTTTTCCTTTTTTCATAGACAATAGCAGAGCTTTCTGTTATAGTGTGGGTAAAATTGCTTTAGGAGGAGGGATTTATGAAACGACTTTACCTGTTACTACTCATCGGACTCAGTTCTCTATGCCTGGAAGCCTGTCAACTCACTTCTACCAACAACCAGCCCCACGACTCTGCTACCCAAGCTCACTTAAATCTAGCAGAACGTGCTGAACAGCTCCATGTCACCAATAAGTTCTACTATGGTCAACTAAACCAAGCAGAAAAAAACGTCTACCTTGAACTCAAGGCTGGACTCGATGCCTATCAGGACGACATTACTGTGAGTCAGCTTGAGGGAGACCGTATCTGGAAGGTGCTCCAGGCTATCTCTAATGATAATCCTGATATTTTTTGGTTCAACATCAACGAAACTACAATTTCTCAAGCCAAAAGCACTGATAAATGGACAGTTACTTTAGCCGTCCCTGGAGACGTTAGGGCAGTACAAGAAAGGATTCAACAAAAAGCCCAACAACTGCTTTCTGAGTTGCCAGAAGGATCTGACTATGAAAAAGTCAAGTATCTCTACGACGCCATCATAGCCTGGACAGACTATGATGTATCTGTTCCCTTTAATCAAGATATTCGTAGCCTCCTCCTCTATCAAAAAGGAGTCTGTGCTGGCTATGCCAAGGCCTTTCACTATTTAGCCGAGCAGGCTGGACTAGAGAGTATTTACGTAACTGGAAAAATTTCGGGTATTGAAGTCGAGAATCCCTACCATGCTTGGAATGCTGTGAAAATCGATGGTCAGTATTACTGGCTAGATGCCACCTGGGGAGACCCTGTCTTTTCCAATCCAAATGAGATTGCTCCCATCCAACAAGCCAACTATGACTACTTCTGTGTGCCAGATTCCACCATGGCCACAACTCACCTCCTCGATGATGAGGTCAGGGAATTTTATCAAACAACGGATCTTGATAACTACACCTGGTCCCTCCCTACTTGTACAGATGATTCTTTTAACTATTATAAACTCAAGGGAAGCTACTTTGAGACCTATGACTTTGACGAAATTCAGACCTATATCATCAATCAACTCTCAACTGGTGCTCAAGGTATTGATCTTCAATTTGCCAACAAAGAGGCCTTTCAAACATGCTACACTGCTATTGAACAAGGACAACTTAGTCAAGCTCTAGCAAATTATTACGGTCAAGCAGTTCAAGTTAACTCCACCTACAACCCTGATTGCAATCGTTTTAGCTTGGTTGTTACGCTTGGATGAGCATTTTTAAGCAAGTAAAGAACAACTTGCCTGCCTGTTTATCGTCACCCATAAATCTTTTATTTAGCTTCGTAACTAAATTTCATAAGAAAAGCACCCCAAAGTTATTTTTCTGTCTAACTTTGGGGTGTCGTTTATTTCTATCAAAATAGTGGGGTAAAATCTTTACAGGTTAGCCTTCATAGCCATTTGGATTTTGGCTTTGCCATCTCCAAGAATCACGCATCATGTCTTCCAAGTTTTTCTCTGCCGTCCATCCAAGTACGGCCTTAGCGCGGCTAGAATCCGCAAAACATGTTGCAATGTCTCCCGCACGACGCGGTTTAATGACATAAGGGACTGGGACATTATTGACTGTTTCAAAGGCTTTAACCAAGTCAAGCACGCTATAACCTGTTCCAGTTCCCAAGTTAAAGACATGGGCACCGGTGTTTTTTAAGTTATGTCCAACTGCAAGCACATGGCCCTTGGCCAAATCCACAACGTGAATGTAGTCACGCACGCCGGTACCATCATGGGTATCGTAGTCATCACCGAAGACGCTAAGCTCTTTTAATTTTCCAACTGCAACCTGAGTCAAGTATGGTACCAAATTATTTGGAATTCCGTTTGGTGCCTCACCAATCAGACCACTTTCGTGGGCACCGATTGGGTTGAAATAACGAAGATTGGTCACTGTCCAAGAAGGGTCAGAGGCCGCTACATCGTTGAGGATTTGTTCCATCATTACCTTAGTATAACCATAAGGGTTGGTCGCTGAGGTTGGTAGATCTTCGGTCAGTGGTGAAACATTATTCATCCCATAAACTGTCGCACTTGAGCTAAAGACGATGTGTTTCACATCGTGCTTTCTCATTACCTCCAAGAGACTGATAGTCCCTGTTATGTTGTTATGGTAGTATTCCAAAGGTTTTTCAACCGACTCACCAACCGCCTTAAAGGCCGCAAAGTGAATAACTGCATCAATGGTTTCTTTGGTGAACACCTGATCCAAAAATGTTTGGTCTAAGATACTCCCTTCATAAAAAGGAATAGTTTTTCCTGTGATCGTTGTCAGACGATTAAGAACTTCGGGTGAACTGTTAGAAAAATCATCTACAATCACCACATCGTAACCTGATGCAATTAACTCAACCGCAGTATGACTACCAATGAAGCCTGCTCCACCTGTTAATAAAATTGACATAGCTGTCTCCTTTAACTCTTTTACTCTAGTATGCCACTTTTCCAGCACTTTGTAAAATCTTTTTGTATCAATCCCACTCGTCACGGACCCTAACAGAATAATTCCTCCCCCTATAAGGTAGGGAAAATTGTTCAGAACCACAGAACTTACAGATTTCTCATCACACAAAAAGCCAGATAACTTTGTGTCATCTGGCTCTTCATCTATGGATAGAAATACAATCTGGTCCTTTCAGTGGCAACTGTGTCCTGATTAGGAGTCCGACCATTTCTAGTATCTATCATCTAAGTAACAGCAATGGGAAGATTGTAAAAGGTACTGCTACTAAAGGTCGTTATAAGTAAAATGTTATCTTAACCATCCAACAACCTATGAACCTATTATAACAAATTCTAACCAAACTCACCCTAATGATGACTTATCATTCATGCAACTCTACAATTGACATCGCCAAAACTGCTTTTAGCAAGAATCCGTAGAGTTGCTGTAGGATTTCCTTGTTCAATACGGCCATCTGAGCTCTCTTGTTTGCCTTGTTGGGTCTCAATACTACAATCGCCAAATACCGCCTCGGCGATAACTCGGTTTCCCCTACTGAAGTTGATAGCTTCAGGTCAATATCTCCATGGGCTGTGACAACTGACAAGTTGCTGTCTACATGGATGACTTGCCCATCAAAATCACCGTTAGTCAGTTGGCAAGTAGCTTTACCAGCTCTCATATCCTACCACTCCACATCGCCATTGGCTACTGTAAATTCGAGCTGTTGAATGTCTGTATCCTTCGCATCCATATCCCATTTTGCAAATGAATTGTTACCTGATGAATCTGACTATTTTCGATGTTTACATTACCATTTTGCAATGTGGCTTCAAACTCTTCGATCGAACTATCACTTAACTTCAAATCACCATTAAGCAGTTCAGCAATCATACTGTTTACATATACCTAAGTCAGCACAACGGACATCAAATTTTAAAAAATGATACTAAAAACCCCTCCGTTCAGATGAACAGAAGAGTTCTTTGTCCAACAAATTTGTTAGGATTATTTACGTTTTGGTGGGTTGTGGATAGCCACGCCAAGGACGTCAAGGAATGCTTCGTACATAACCTCAGAGAAGGTTGGGTGTCCGTGGATAGACGCTGCCACATCATCCACTGTCAATTCAGCTTCCAAAATAGTAGCAGCTTCGTTGATCATATCTGCAGCGATTGGACCGATGATGTGAACCCCAAGAATTTCATGATATTTCTTCTCAGCGATGACTTTAACAAATCCATGTGCTTCACTTGATGCGATCGCACGGCCGTTACCTGTAAAGCTGTTGCGACCGATGAGGATGTTGTCTTTACCATATTTCTCGATGGCTTGCTCTTCGGTCAAACCAACCATAGCGATTTCTGGGTGAGTGTAAACCGCAGCTGGTGTGAAGTCGAGTTTAGCTTTGTGGTGGTTGCCGTTGATGGCATTTTCAGCAGCCACTTCACCCATACGGTAAGCTGCGTGGGCAAGCATTTTCGTACCGTTCACATCACCTGGAGCGTAGATGCCTGGGATAGAGGTTTCTTGGTAAGCATTGACCTTGATACGACCACGGTCCATTTCAAGGTTGAGGTTTTCAAGACCAGCCAATTGTGGCACACGTCCGATAGAGAGGAGGGCACGATCCGCTACAACTTCTGAACCGTCGTTGAGCTTGATGGTCAAGTTGTTGCTGCCTTCGACAATCTCAGACACACCAACAGATGTGAGGAACTTCATGCCTTTCTTAGACAAGACTTTTTGCAGTTCAAGAGAGATTTCGCGGTCCATACCTGGGATGATACGGTCAGCCATCTCGATAACAGTGACTTCAACACCGTAAGATGCCCAAACCAAGCCAAGTTCAACACCGACAACACCACCACCCATAACAGCGAGTGATTTTGGCATTTCACGCAAATCAAGAATGTCGTCAGAAGTCAAGACAAACTTAGAGTCGATACCTGGGATGTTAATGCGAGAAACTTTTGAACCAGTCGCAAGAACAACTGAACGACCTTTGATGGTTTCAGAACCAATGGTTACAGTTTTATCAGGATTTACTTGACCAAGGCCGTTAAAGATAGTGACTTTGTTGGCTTTCAAGAGACCAGCGACACCGCCAGTCAAGGTCTTCACGACACTGTTTTTGAAGTCAACCGTCTTGTCCATGTCGATAGTGTAGTTAGTTGACGCCAAGTTGATACCACGACCAGCCGCAATCTTAAGGCCGTCAAGGATTTCAGCGTTTTTCAGGTAAGTCTTCGTCGGGATACAGCCGACGTTCAAGCAGGTACCACCAAATTCAGATTTTTCAACGATGGCAATTTTACCACCGAGTTGAGCACCACGAATCGCTGCGTAGTATCCAGCAGGGCCACCACCGACAACGATCATGTCGTATTCGTTGGCTGCAAGTTCTGCCTTAGGTGCTGCAGGTGCTGCTGGAGCTGCAGGTACTTCAAGACCAGCTGCTTTGAGGTCTGCTTCAGCCTTGGCTACATCTGCTGCTGGAGTTGCCGCTTCTTCAACGACTTCGCCTTCTGCACCGATGTAGGCAATGACTTCAGTAACTGGAACCACTTCACCGTTACCACGTACAATCTTCAAAAGGATACCAGAATCTTCTGCTTCCAATTCCATGTTTGTCTTGTCAGACATGATTTCCAAAAGGACATCGCCTTCGTTGACCACATCACCGACTTGTTTTTTCCACTCGATGATTTCGCCTTCTTGCATGTCCACGCCGAGTTTAGGCATGATTACTTCTACTGCCATGATTTTTTCTTCCTTTCAGAATTTCTTTTTCCAGCCAGCCTGAAGTGGTCTGGCACGCCAGGCAAATCATAACCTCAATTCCCGTCAGAATTGACTATAATTTGCACTAGTTTGGAAAACAATTATTATAGAATTGTTTTCCAAACTTCGCAACTTTCCATTTTGAATGTCATGGCTAAACGGAAAGCCTCTAGTCTTTCCATTTGCCTGTATCATTGCTATAGGCAATGATACTATGACCACGGCGGCTGGATTGTTAGGGGGCGACTAGCGTCGCCTTATTTTTCTATCAGATCAACAACTCCAATGGGTTCTCAAGCAAGTTCTTGAGGTCCACCATGAACTTGGCACCGTTCATACCATCTACGATACGGTGGTCGATGGTCAAGCACAGTCCCATGATTGGGCGGATTTTCACTTCGCCATCCACGACAACTGGGGTTTGTACTGTTGCTGCCACACCCAGAATCGCTGAGTTTGGCTGGTTGATGATTGGGTTGAAGGATTTTGTTCCAAACATCCCCAAGTTGGTGATGGAGAAGGTTGAGCCTGACATTTCGTTAGACTTGAGCTTGCCAGATTGGGCTTTCTTGATGACATCCTTAGACGCTACCACAAAGTCAGACAAGCTCATCTTGTCTGCACCATGAACAACTGGTACGACCAGACCAGCGTCCAGCCCAACGGCGATACCGAGGTTGACAAAGCGGTGGAGTTCAATCTCTTCAGCATTGTTGATAAGACTTGCATTGAGGTACTCATGTTCTGGTTTCATCAAAGTCCGCACAACTGCCAAACCAATCAAGTCCGTGAAGGTCACTTTGAGACCTGTCTTGTTCATGATTGGCTCAAGGACTTGCTTCCGCAAAGCAATGAGGTTGGTCATATCAATGTCATAGTTGAGCGTGAAGGTTGGCGCGGTCAGGTAAGAGTTAACCATACCTTTCGAGATAGCCTTACGCATGGCAGACATCTTAATGACTTCCACGCCTTCTGGCAATTCTTTAGCTGGTTTTTCTTCTTTAACAGGTGCTGCTTCAGCCGCTGGAGCTGCTGGTGCAACCGCTGCAAGGACATCTTCCTTAGTAATCTTACCACCGACACCTGTTCCGGTGATGGTTGCCAAATCAATACCTTGGTCAGCCGCGATACGGGCTGCAAGTGGCGTTGCCTTTGGAGCTGCACCCTTGAAGTCTTCTACATCGACCTTGTGCACACGGCCATTAGCCCCTGTACCAGGAACCACATCAAGGTCGATTCCCAACTCACGCGCAGCCTTGCGAGCTGCTGGAGTGGCACGGACTTTTTCACCTGCTGGCCGTTTCACAGCTGGGGCTGCAGCTACCGCAGGAGCTGGTGTTTCAACTGCTGCTGGAGCCGCTTCTGGTGCTGGACTCGCTGCTGGAGCAGGACTTGCTGCCACATCAACCGTCTCACCGGCTTCTCCCAAGTAGGCAATGACTTCAGTAACAGGAACCACTTCGCCGTTCCCACGAACAATCTTAATCAAGACACCAGAATCTTCTGCTTCCAATTCCATGTTGGTCTTGTCGGACATGATTTCAAGGATGACATCGCCTTCCTTGACAACATCGCCCTCTTGTTTTTTCCACTCGATGATTTCGCCTTCTTGCATGTCCACACCGAGTTTGGGCATAATAATTTCTACTGCCATTCGTATTCCCTTCTATATCAATTAAGTGTGAAAAGAGGATAGACTCCTCTTCCACGCTATAATGTCAACGAACTGTTGATGAGAAACAAAGAAGATTAGTTCCCTTTGTTGACCATCTTGTAGATAGCCGTCTTGATTTTCTCAACGTCTGGCAAGATAGCTTGTTCCAAGACACGTGCATAAGGAACTGGCACATCTTCAGAGGCCAAACGAACGATTGGATGATCAAGGTAGTCGAATGCTTCACTTTCAGCAACCATAGTCGCGATTTCACCGATAAAGCCACCTGTCTTATAGGCATCGTTAACCAACATGAGTTTACCAGTTTTCTTAACAGAATCGAAAATCAACTCTTTATCAAGTGGAATCAGCGTACGTGGATCAACCACTTCAACGTTGATACCGTCAGCAGCTACTTCTTCAGTAGCTTGAAGTACCCGTTCCAACATCCGTCCGTAAGAAACGATTGTTAAATCAGTTCCTTCACGCTTGATTTCACCCTTGCCGAGTGGAATGTAGAAGTCTGGATCTTGGTTAACTTCTTCTTTTTTACCGTAGAGGGCTTTTGGCTCCATGAAGATAACAATGTTGTTATCTTGGATGGCAGATTTCAAAAGACCTTTAGCATCGTTTGCGTTACCCGGTGCAACAACCTTGATGCCTGGGATATGAGTCAACCAAGCTTCGAGAGATTGTGAGTGTTGGGCTGCAGAACCGATACCAGAACCTGAGGCAACACGGTAGGTAACTGGGGTTTTCAAACCGCCACCGAACATGTAGTTGTTTTTAGCACCATTGTTTACAATCGCGTCAAGCGCAATCGTGATAAAGTCCATGAAGGTCAAGTCAACGATTGGACGCAAACCTGTGATAGCCGCACCAACCGCAGCACCTGCAATCGCAGCCTCAGAAATCGGCGTATCTTTAACACGTTTTTCACCAAATTCAGCCAACATGCCTACAGACGTTCCAAAGTCTCCTCCGTAGATACCAACATCTTCCCCCATAAGGAAAATGTTTTCGTCTTTACGCATTTCTTCTGACATGGCAAGGTTGATGGCTTCACGCAAAGCCATTAATTTTGTTTCAGTCATGTGTATTTTCTCCTGTTTTTAAAATGAAAGAATGATTTTTAGAGATGATGCAATGTTTCCATGCCTCATTCTCAAGTTTAATCCCTATAACAGACAATAATTAGCCTGTCTCTTAGTCTACCCAGATATCTTCAAAGGCTACTGAAAGTTCAGGATCTGGACTGTTGATGGCAAATTCATAGGCATCGTCAACTTCTTTCGTCACTTGAGCCTCAATCGCATCCAATTCCTCATCCGTAGCAATACCTTCAGCAGTCAAATACTGACGGTATTTAATCATTGGATCTTTTTTCTTCCATTCGTCAACTTCTTCCTTGGTACGATAAACACCCGCATCGGCAGTTGAATGACCGAACCAACGGTAAGAAATTACCTCAACGATAGCAGGACCATTACCACCACGTACATGCTCAACAGCCTTGCCCATAGTTTCGTAAACAGCCATAACATCGTTTCCGTCTTCCACGTAGAAACCTGGGATTCCGTAGGCTTCAGCACGAGTGTAGAGGTGAGGAGTGTTTGTTGCATTCTTGATATCCATAGAGATACCATAGCCGTTGTTAATGATAAAGAAAATCACTGGCAATTTCCAAGCTGCCGCCATGTTGACAGACTCGTGGAATGAACCTTCGTTAGTCGCACCGTCTCCTGAGAAGGCAACTGCAATGTTGTTTGTGCCCTTGTATTGTTGCGTCAAAGCAGCACCGACAGCCATGGCATAACCACCACCAACGATACCGTTGGTTCCGTAGTTCCCACGTTTGAAATCAGCCAAGTGCATAGATCCTCCACGCCCTTTAGAGACACCTGTTACTTTACCCGCAAGCTCCGCCATCATACCGTTCAAGTCCATGTCTTGAGCAATTGATTGACCGTGACCGCGGTGGTTTGAGAAGAAGGCATCATCGTAAGTCAAGTGTTGAACGGCACCAACGTTGGCTGCTTCTTCACCGACTGAGAAGTGAGTCATCCCTTGTACGAAACCACGACGCACGAGCTTGTTGATACGCATATCAAACTCGCGAATGCGTTGCATTTTCAAAAACATTTCCATGTGTGTTTCTTTAGAAACTGTTACCATGATATTCCTCCAAAAACTATCATATTACCCTTCTATGATAAATCATTTTTTCACAAAGTGCAAGTGTATTGAACCGTTTACGAACATGGTAAGCAAAGGCTTTCTGACTGTTCTATAAGATATGAATTTCACAAAGATTATTCAGAAAAAATATAGAACAGTTCGCTCTTTCTTTCTGAAAATAATGTTACAGTTTTCAATGTGTTTCGGAATTTTTCAAGCAAAAAACCAGAACTTAGTCTGGTTTTCATTTGATTTACGCATTAAGAGCAGCAAGAAGCGCTTCTGCTTGCTTACTAAGATCTGTAGAAACTTCTTCGCTGGCGATAAATTTACCATCTGCCCAGGCAGAATCATTGACACGTGAGAAGGTCAATTGATCTACAAAGTTGGTACGGATGAACGACATCAAGGTACGATATTGGTCAGCAACCTGGTCATGTCCACCGTTTGCTACAAGTGAAACCGTCGTTACTTTGCCATTGATTGCTGACGGTCCAGTTGGATCTGACAGGTCAACTGCCCGGCTGAGCCAATCCAAGAGGTTTTTAACTGAACCTGGGATAGCAAAGTTGTAAACTGGTGAGAAAATCCAAACCGCATCTGCTGCAGCAACAGCATCACGCACAGCTTGAACACTGGCAGGTGTTTGACCTTCCAAGTCTTGTGAGAAGACTGGCACTTGTGACCAATCCAAGTAGCTCACTTCAGCCTTACCAGCCAGAGCTTTTTCAGCATCAGCAGCCAATTGATGGTTAAAGGAACCTTGACGAAGAGAACCGACGATAAATAATACTTTAGACATGTTTTATCTCCTTTAAAATAAATTGTAAAACTTTAAAATTTGGATTGAGAGTACCAAATCATTTATTACTATATAGTAATATATCACAACACAAAAAGATGTAAAGCAAAACGCTCACATCTCCTTAAATTTTTTCAAGAGAGCCTGTAATTGGTCAAGCTCATCATCCGTGAAAATTGCCATAGCTTCTCGGACGCTATTTAGATGTTCAGGTAGGGTTTCTTCAAAAAGCACACGCCCTCGATCCGTCAACCCAATATAGTAGGCTCGCTTATCTTGAGAGCACTGACGGCGATGAATCCAGCCTTTTTTTTCCATATTTTTAAGAACCACGGTCATATTTCCAGAGGTAGCTAAGAGGCTTTCCAATAAATCTGAAATCCGCAAGTCTCCCTTGCTATAAAGGCGGTCCAAAACACCAAACTGAGTCTCTGTTAAACCATGATGCTTAAAACTTGCCCCAACTTTCCTATTTAGAGTCATCTGGGCCTTACGAAAAATGACATTAGTCTTGACAGCCTTATCGAGTTCTGCCATTGATAGAGCTCCTTTTTCTTAGAATCGTTTGCGGCTGACAAAAAGTATAAGAAGAATCACCGCACCCAAGATAGAGGGTACAACTGCCATCCCAGCCATCTGCGGTCCCCAATCTCCAAATAAAGCTTGACCTAACCAAGCCCCCAATAAACCAATAAACATATTACCAAAACATCCCATTTGGTCCTCACGGTTGGTCAAGGCACTAGCGATCATGCCAATAATGACCCCTGCAATCATACTAATAATCATAATAATCTCCTTTACAAGTTAACAATATTTTACCATAACTTTTCCCATAAGCAAAAGAGACGCAAACGCGCCTCTTCATTTATTCTTTTAGCCAATGATTAATGTCAACTACTCCCCAAATAGTAACACTGGTGATCGCTCAGCTTTTTAAAATAAGATCATTGGATAAATCCAAACTGTAGGAAAAGTTTTTATCCGCTATCCTATCCTGAGCTATAATCTTGGATTTCATTCCTAATCTCCATAATCCTTAAAAGAAATCATCAAAGAGGCTGAGTTGGTTATCTTCTGGCAAGTTCCCTAGGATGCCCATCTCGTCCATCTTTTCAACCAGAGTTGCGGAGAGTCCGCCACGTTTACGAAGTTCGGTTTTAGATAGGAACTCTCCCTCCTCACGCGCTGCCACCAATTGCTTGGCAACGTTCTCTCCTAGACCTTCCATAGCAACAAACGGTGGTATCAAGGTGTTCCCGTCCATCTGGAAGTCAATCGCATCTGACCGATAGAGGTCCAAACGACCAAATTCAAAGCCACGCTCCAGCATCTCATTGACAATTTCTAGCGTTGTGTAGAGGTCATTTTCAACGTTTGAAGCCTCGTTGTTTTTCTTCTTCTCCTGGATGTCTGCCATCCGAGCCTTGACAGCAGCCAAGCCACCTGACATGGTTCGCAATTCGAAGGCTTTTGCCCTAATCGAGAAGTAGGCACAATAATAATATAAGGGATGATGAACCTTAAAGTAGGCCACCCGCAGGGCCATCAAGACATAGGCTGCCGCGTGGGCTTTGGGGAACATGTACTTGATTTTCCCACAAGACTCAATGTACCAATCTGGAACCTTATTATCACGCATGGCCTGAATATAGCCGTTCCGTTCTTCTTCTGAAATCTTAAGCCACAGGCCCTTACGCACCCGCTCCATAATGTTAAAGGCCATCTTAGGTTCTAGTCCAGCATGCATAAGGTAAACCATAATATCATCCCGACAACCAATAACGGTTGATAGGTCTGCAATCCCAGCCTTAATCAGATCCTGGGCATTGCCCAACCAAACGTCTGTTCCATGAGACAGACCAGACAACTGGAGTAACTCTGAGAAGGTTGTGGGATGAGTTTCCTCAACCATGCCGCGAACAAAGTTGGTCCCAAACTCTGGGATACCCAGCATTCCAGTAGGCGTTCCGATTTGCTCAGGGGTCACGCCCAAGATTTCAGTTCCGGAAAAGAGTGCCATAACACCCTTGTCGTCCGGACGAATCGTCAGCGGGTCAATTCCTGACAAGTCCTGCAATTTCCGAACCATGGTCGGGTCATCGTGTCCCAGAACATCAAGTTTTAAGACGTTCTCATCAATATCGTGGAAGTTAAAGTGGGTGGTCTGCCAAGCAGCTGTATTATCATCAGCTGGGTATTGGACCGGTGTAAAATCATAGACGTCCATATAGTCTGGAATAACAACGATACCGCCTGGGTGTTGCCCCGTCGTCCGTTTGACACCAGCCGCTCCCATGGAGAGCCGTTCAACCTCAGCTTCAGGGTAAAACTTCCCATAGTCTCGCTCGTAACCGCGAACAAAACCATAGGCCGTCTTATCCGCTACGGTACCTACTGTCCCAGCACGGAAAGCATATTGCTCGCCGAAGATATCTCGAACATCCAAGTGGGCAGACGGCTGATCGTCCCCAGAAAAGTTCAAATCTATATCGGGTACCTTATCCCCATCAAATCCCAAGAAGGTCTCAAAGGGGATATCCTGACCATCTTTACGGTACTCGGCTCCACACTGTGGACAATCCTTATCAGGCATATCGTAGCCTGAACCAAAGGACCCATCTGTGATGAACTCCGAATGCTGACAACTTGGGCAGACATAATGGGGCGGCATAGGGTTTACTTCAGTAATCCCAATCATGGTTGCTACAAAGGAGGAACCAACAGAGCCCCGTGAACCCACCAGATAGCCTCGCTGATTGGACCGATGCACCAACATCTGCGATGCCAAATAAATCACGGCAAAGCCATTCCCCAAGATAGAGGAAAGCTCTTTTTCAATCCGCAAATCGATGATATCCGGCAAGGGATTTCCATAGATCTCAAAAGCCTTTTTATAGGTCAACTCAGCGACCGTTTCTTCAGCCTTTTCAATATAAGGCGTGTAGAGATCACCCTTAACCACTTCAACCTCTTCGAAGACTTCAAGCATGGTATTGGTATTGGTCACGACAATCTCGTAGGCCTTTTCTTTGCCCAAGAAAGCAAAGTCATCCAGCATTTCATTTGTCGTCCTAAAATGTGCCTTGGGTAGGGGAGCTGGTTGAGCCCCTTCACCTCGGCCAATCGGACGGTTAATCATGGCACCTTGACCCAGTGACCGTACGATAATCTCACGGTAAATCTCGTCCTCAGGCTCCAGATAATGGACATTCCCCGTAGCCAAAACCGGCTTATCTAGCCGACGACCAACCTCAATCAAGTCTTTAATGACCTGTTGAATTCCCGCTTCATCTGCGATGGTTCCTTGGGCCAATAGCGGAGCATAAAGGGCCGGAGGCATAACCTCGATGAAGTCATAGTACTCGGCTACCTTGGTTGCTGCATCGATACCTGACGATAAGACAGCATCAAAAACTTCACCATCTGAACAGGCTGTCCCTAACAAAAGCCCCTCGCGGTGTTCATCCAAAACCGAACGCGGAATCCGAGCCACACCCTCGAAATATTTCACATTGGACAGACTGACCAGTTTGAAGAGATTTTTCAAACCCGTTTGGTTTTTTACATAAATGGTCGCATGTTTAACTCGAGCCTTCTTATAGGAATCCTCTTCAATGAGTTGAGTATTAAGGGCTGCAAGGTCTGTGATGCCATGCTTCTCCTTGGTCTCCTTGAGGAAAATAAATAGCAAACGCCCTGTCGCCTCGGCATCGTAGTTGGCCATGTGGTGATGTTCCAAGGAAACCTGGAACCGTTTGGTCAAAGGTCCCAAACCATGACGCTTGTATTCGGGATAGAGGTTACGGGCAAATTCTAAGGTGTCAATCACCGGTTGGCTAACAAGTGGCAAACCGTGACGCTCGTAATTGGCATTCATAAAACCAACGTCAAAGGTCGCATTATGGGCAACCAAAACCGTTCCTTCACAAAACGCTTGAAACTCCTGCAAAACTTGTAAGAGTGGCTTGGCCCCCTTCACGTGCATATCTGTTATTCCTGTCAATTCTGTCGTAAACTGACTGAGAGGGTGACCTGGATCGATAAACTCATCGAACTGCTCTAGGATATTACCCTTGTACATCTTAGAGGCCGCAATTTGAATGAGGTCATTATTAACCGCAGAAAGCCCTGTCGTCTCAACGTCAAAGACCACATAAGTCGCCTCACTCAAATCCATGGACACTTCATTGTAAGTAATAGGCACACGATCTTCTACTAAATTTGCCTCTAGACCAAAAATCGCCTTGATGCCAGCTTTACGGGCCGCATGATAACCGTGAGGGAAGGACTGGACATTCCCATGGTCAGTGATGGCAACCGCCTTGTGTCCCCACTTAGCCGCCTTGGCCACTAATTCCTCCACTGTCGGAAGAGCATCCATGGTAGACATGCTGGTATGGGCGTGAAACTCAACACGCTTTTGCCCCTCAGGCATAAGGTCCTTACGCTCATGATGAACGATGGCCTTCACGTCTTGAACATTCATGGTCAACGAGCGGGTGAACTGGTTATTTTCAATATTCCCTCGCACTCTGAGCCAATTCCCCTTAGCGATGATGTCAAATTTCTTAAGTTCCTCATCATCCTTGGCCCATTTTTGCATAGCAAAGCTGGATGTGTAATCCGTCATCTTGAAGTTAATAATGTGACGCCCAGTTCGTGTCGTCTTCTTCTCGACATTAAAGACCAAACCTTCAAAGACGATTCGATTTTCCTCAGTGGTCACATCTACCATCGCGGTAATTTCAGCCTTATCAAACCCTGCTTGACGAGCAGCCTGTCGCTCCTTAAAATCAAAACTTGGCTTCGGTGCCTCTTCAGGCAGAGGTTGACTAGCTTCAAGCGACTGCATGGCCTCTAGATTAACCTGAACAGCCTGATTTTCCTGAGCTTCCTTATGCTTTTCAAATGAAGTTTTCAATTCTTCAGTAACCTCATGATCAGAGACAATGTCAAATTCTAAGGTACCAAAACCAAATTCTTCAAATTGTTTGACCAGATTTGGCAGATGATTCTTCCTAAAATGCTCATTATTAACGAAGGCGGGTGCATGAATAAGAGCTCTGCCATTTTCAAAAGAAACCTTAAGATGACCAAAAGAAGACTTAAAGCTCAGGCCATTACACAAAGGTAAGATAAATGCCTCCTGGTAATAAGCCTGGAGTAACTCTTCCGTAAGCATCGGTTGACTTATCATGATCCTCAGATTTGCCTTGATGTCAGCCTTCTCAAAAGTTGCGATTAAACGGCTTCGCAATTCTCTATAAAATTCAAGCGGTAAAATCTGACCAAACTTCAGATGAAAGTCCCAAACACGGCTAACCGTATGCACGTCTACCGAGACTATGTCACCAGATGCGAAAAAATCACCCGACTTAATTTCAAGCGGTAATTCAATCTGATCCATTAATTTATTAAACATCTCTGTCATACGGGACCTCCATATCAAACGGGACTACAATACACTTATTCTAACATAATCAAAACATGAAAAAAAGAGATAAGGCGAACCTTATCCCTCAAGGGATCTTCATATTCTTTTACGCTCAATTTATCTAAGGCTATATCATGTTTTTCTTGTTCTTGAATATATTTTTTGATAGTGGCTTCGTTCAGACCAACTGTGCTCACATAATATCCCTCAGCCCAAAAATGGCGATTTCCAAACTTATATTTGAGATTGGCGTGTTTATCAAACATCATCAAGGCACTCTTACCTTTTAAGTAACCCCTGAAACTTGAAACACTAATTCGTGGAGGGATACTTACTAACATGTGAACATGGTCTAGCATTAAATGTCCTTCTATAATTTCAACACCTTTATAGCTACATAAACGGCGGAATATCTCTCCTAAACTCACGTCAAACGCATGAAAGAATTTTAGCAAGAAAATAAAGCTTTCTGTATTTCAACGTGCAGGAATTTCACAATAATACTTTTATATTTTCTAATTTCTCTATAGGAAAACCGTTGAAATTGCCTACTTCAAACTGTACCATAGTTCGGAAATAGCTGTTTCATGCGTTTGGCGTGCTCCTAAACTGCTTCGATATTGATTATAGATGACTTTTCGTCTATACTTAGGGGTGAACACAATGTGATATTTACAATTCCACTTTGTGTGTGATAAACTATGTGCTTTTTGAGCCCCTCAACTTTTTTATTTTTAGGTTTCGGCAAAAATCATCCACTGGATAATTTTTCTCCTCCTTTCGCTCTACAATAGGCTTGAACACCTTTATTGTATCGCGTTTGGAGTTTTTTGGTATAACCTTCGATGCGCACCCGCATAGCGGGTGGTTTATTGGTCACATAATAAAAGCAATACTCAACCTGAATATTGCTTTAAAACCTAAACAAAACTTGAAACTCTTATTTAATCACTACATACTCAAGGCCAACCAACTTAGCCCAAGCGATGAGTTGATCAGTCGTCACATTGAGTGACATTACCGTATGGTGCCCACCACCATTTTCAATCCAGGCTTTAACACCATCTTTAAAGTTTGGCAGAACTTCCCACATCACACGGGCAACTGGAAGTTTTGGTGCAGCCTCTGTCGGTGTGAATGCCTTCACTTCGTTGATAATCAATTTGAAATAAGTCCCAAAGTCTGCAATAGTCGCTACAACGCCATCGCCAGACTTTCCATCAAAGACCAAACGTGCTGGATCTTCTTTACCACCAATGCCAAGAGGAGACACCAGAATTTTTGGCTTATTCACGGCCAGACTTGGGTCTACTTCAAGCATGTGTGACTGCAGAGCTGCTTCCTTACCGAGTGCCAATTCATAAGTGTAGTCTTCCATAAAGCCCGTGTTTTCATTGTGAGCCATCACTTTCATAAAGCGGTCCAAGGCTGCTGTTTTCCAGTCCCCTTCTCCCGCAAAGCCATAGCCTTGAGCCATTAAGCGTTGGGTCGCTAATCCTGGTAATTGCTTCATGCCGTAAAGGTCTTGGAAATTGTCAGAGAAGGCCGTGTAGCCGCCTTCATCCAAGAAACGTTTGAGGGCAATTTCATACTTAGCCTGTTCTTTGACATGACTCTCCCAAGTTTCTTTGTCATAATCGGCATAGTCGAACTCATAAAGGTCTTGGTATTCCGCAAAGAGAGCCTCTACTTCTGCTTCTGTAACTTGATCAATATAAGCGACCAAATCACCGATACCATAGTAATCAACTGTCCAGCCCAATTGAATTTGCGCTTCAATCTTATCACCATCAGTTACAGCAACGTCACGCATATTGTCTCCAAAGCGAGCAACCTTGATGTTGAAGCCTTCATTATAGGCAACAGCGACATCCATCCATTTTGCAATCTTATCTTGGACATCGTCATTTTTCCAATAGCCCACAACAACGGTGTTATTTTTCTCGAGGCGGGCATTGATAAAGCCATACTCGCGGTCTCCATGGGCAGATTGGTTGAGATTCATAAAGTCCATGTCAATGGTTGCCCAAGGAATCGATTCATTGTACTGAGTAGCCAAGTGCAACAAAGGCTTTTGCAAGAGCTTAGTTCCACGAATCCACATCTTAGCTGGGGAGAAAGTATGCATCCAAGTAATCACACCTGCGACCTCATCACGGTAGTTGATTTCTTTCATCAATTTGGTAATGACATCCGCTGATACTGCTAGTTCTTCCTGAAAGACAACTGGATAAGGGAGTTTTCTACTAGCATTCAATGACGCAACAATATCCCGGGCATGTGCCTTTACTTCTTCTAGGGCTTCTGGACCATACAAATGTTGGGCTCCAACAACAAACCAAAATTCTTGTTTTTGTGTATTCATTATAGATTCCTCATTTCTTAATTTTGCCCATAATAGGCATTTTTACCATGTTTACGTTGATAATGTTTGTCGAGAATATGTTGTGGTAAATCAGGCGACTCCGGATTGAGTTGGCGTGTAAAGAAGTTCATCTTACAAACTTCTTCTAAGACAACAGCATGCATCACAGCATCCTCAGCATCCTTGCCCCACGTGAAGGGGCCATGCCCTTGCAAGAGAATACCAGGGACTTCAACTGGATTCAACTGGCGGTCTTTAAATGTTTCTACAATCACTGTTCCGGTCTCAGCTTCATAACCAGTATCCAACTCTTCTTGGGTCAGGAAACGAGCACACGGTACAGCACCATAGAAAGTATCTGCATGGGTGGTACCAAGGGCCGGAACATCTTTTCCTGCTTGGGACCAAACCACAGCCCAAGGAGAATGCGTGTGAACAATCCCACCGATTTCCTCAAAATATTTGTAGAGTTTTGCATGGGTGGGCATATCAGATGACGGACGGTAGTGGCCTTCCACAACGTTCCCGTCAAAGTCGCAAACCACCATATCTGCAGCCGTCATTTGATCGTAATCAACTCCAGAGGGTTTGATAACGAAGAGTTGTTTTTCTCGGTCCACTTGAGAGACATTTCCCCAGGTGTACTTGATCAAGCCACGCTTGGGCAATTCCAAGTTTTGTTGATAGACGATTTCTTTAAGTTCTTCTAACATGTCTTCTCCTTATTTTTTGACAATAGCAGAGCGTTCAACCTCAAGGTTCGATTTAAATCGTTCGAGGTAGGTTTGTGCTGCCTGCACCGCTCCCGTACTAGCTTCAATAGACGATGAAGCCGTTTCATAAAAGACTGTGTTCTCCAGATAATCTTCTAAGTTCTTATCCGTGTGATTGAGGTAATCTGCCAGAATCGCCATCCCCCAAGCACCACCAGTATTGGCTGTCTCCGTGACAGAGATTGGCAGGTCTAAAATGGCCGATAGGCACTCCTGAGCGACACGAGGTGTTGCAAAAATCCCCCCATGGCCCAATAAACTATCAATCGGAACCTGTTCTTCTTGCGTTAAGATTTCCATACCAATAGCCAAGGTTGAAAAAGCAGACAAGATATGACTCTTCATCAGATTGGCCAGATTAAATTGACTGTTGGCCTCTCTGAGCAAAATTGGTCTACCTTGATCAAGACCAAGAATGTTTTCTCCAGAGAAAAGCCCATAAGACACTAACTGTCCTGTATCCGAATCCGCTTTTAAGGCACTCTCGAATAAGAGTTGATAAGTCTCATCCAAACTAATAGGACTGCCGGATTTCTGGGCAAACTCATGAAAGAGGTTGACCCAGGCATTTAGGTCAGAGGTACAGTTGTTGGCATGTACCATGGCCACCGCGTCCCCAGATGGCGTTGTGACAAGATCAATTTCTGGATGGACTCGTTTTAAGGCCTCTTCAAGGACAACCATAGCAAAGACCGAAGTACCGGCTGAGACATTCCCGGTCTTTGGACGCACACTGTTCGTCGCAACCATTCCTGTTCCCGCATCTCCTTCTGGAGGACAGAAACATGCACCAGGCTCTAATTGACCTGTAGGATCAAGAAGGCTAGCCCCTTCAGGAGTAAGCTGACCTGCCTCTGCTCCGGCTACTAGAACTTGAGGAAAAATATCTGGCACACGAAGGTCTAATCCCTGCTCTGCGATGAGTTCAGAAAAACGAGCCAGAAAGTTTTTGTGATAGTCCTTGGTCAAAGAATCAATTGGAAAAAGGCCAGAAGCATCGCCGACTCCCAAGACTTGACGACCTGTTAAGAGCCAGTGAATATAACCTGCCAGGGTCGTGATATGATGAACACGAGGGACATGTTCCTCCTTATTTAAGATGGCTTGGTATAAATGCGCAACAGACCACCGCTCGGGGATATTAAAGTTGAACGCTTCTGTCAGGGCCTTAGCCGCAGATCCTGTGTTACTATTTCGCCAGGTTCTAAAAGGAACCAAAAGCTGACCTGCCTCATCAAAAGCCAAATAACCGTGCATCATAGCAGAAATTCCAACTTGACCAATCTTAGTCAAGGAAACACCATACTCTTGCAAAACAATCTCTTTAAGGCGACCATAGGTCGTCTGGAGACCGTCAAGGATTACCTCTTGACTATAGGTCCATAGACCATCAACTAACTGATTTTCCCATTGATAGGAACTGCTTGCCAATTCCTGACGATTGCTGTCCAACAAAACAGCCTTAATCCGTGTCGAACCGAACTCGATCCCAAGACTGGTTTGACCAGATAGAATACTCTCCTTTTGAGTAGCCATATTTTTCTCCTTTGAATTCGTTTTCAATTATAGTCTACTATTTTTGTACGTACATGTCAATGAAATTAATATTTGTTTGCACAAAAAGAAGGCCGGGATAAAAGTCCTAGCCTTATCTTATTATTATCACAAAATAAACAAGACGCAGTAGTTGAGTGGACGCTAATACGCTGATGTTATCAGCTTTCAAAGTCCTACTCAACTTTTCGGATATGGGAGTGAAACAATCTGAGAAGAGACAGTTTCAGTCTTAACCCAGAAACTCAGAAGCGAAGTAATCGAATTCTAACGAATTACCGATTTTTGTCCTACTCTCATATTTTAGTATTATAAACTGACTTTAATAACCTCTGTTGTCAATTGTTTTTGGGATTCTAAGGTATCCACCATTTTTTGTGCCGCACGTTTACCCAGCTCTTCCTTAGGATGATTAACACTGCTCAGGGACGCCGCAACTGCAAGAATAGAGTTGTCATGACTCACTAATTTAGGTAGATGCTCCTGCGGTATCAGTTGTTTGATTTTTAAAGCCATTAAGTCATTGTAACAAACTAGTCCATCTAAGGTTTGGGGATTTTTACTGAGTATTTCATAAAGTTTTCCCAAGACCTCTTGCTCAGTCTCTGTTGTATAGGTGAAAAGACGCTCAGACACTAGAGGAAAATGGGCATTTTCGAGCGCTGAAATATAACCCTTCATCCGTAGTTTTCCTTGCAGATCATCCACCTTAGTGAATAAGCCAATCTGACGACAACCTTCGTCAATTAAGTGCTGGGTGGCCGCCTCCCCTGCTCTGCTATCGTCCATAGCAATATAGGGAAAATCAAGTAATTCGTAGTAAGCATTTATAAATAACACAGGGATTCCGAGTTCACGAAACTGCAAGTAATACTGGATATTGGGGTTGTATAGATTACTCTTAGTCGGTTCAACAATCAGTCCATCTATCCCTTCTTCTAACATATTTTTCAGGCAAATTTCTTCTTGGACAATATCGTTGTTGGTAGATGCTAATACTAGGCTGTAACCATTTTGTCTCAAGACTTCTTCAACCCCCCGAATAATGGTTGGGAAAATATAGTCAGAAAGATAGGTTGTGATAACTCCGATTTTTTTTGTTGCAGGTCCTGAAGAGATATTCAGATTTTCCAAGCGATTGAGAACGTATGTCCCAGAACCCTTCTCTGAACGTACATAACCTTCATTATTTAACACATTGAGGGCCTGACGTACCGTGTGACGACTGACACTGTATATTTCTTGTAGTTTAGCCTCTGTTGGAATAACCTCTCCAACCAGATACTCTTGGGTAATAATCTTCTCTCGAATGGCATTAGCGACTTCTTGATACTTTGGAATTGCCATTTTCTACTCTCCTCAACTAGTTGTCCGTACAACTAGTATATAGAAATTCAAGAATTTGTCAAATGAAAATTAGTTTTCCAAAAATAGAATTCGATGATAACGCTTTGTTAGGGTACACTGAATATCTTAACTCATGTAATTTAGTAAATTCGCTATCGTAGTCTCAATAACAACTGATAAAGAGCCCCAACCAGGTTGGAAGTCCCAACATAATGGCAAGTCTCAATCTCTACAGGCGTAATCATATCCCCAAAAATCTCAAGCTTGTCTAGCAAGTCTCGATACTGACGGCGAATTTCTTCAACAACAATGGGCTGGGCTGAGATGCCACCACCGATGACGACCCGTTCTAGGTCCACAATAGCCTGCTGGTTGTAAATGACAATGGCAATATGACGACAGAAGTCCTGGAAAATTGGCCAGGCACGCTCATCCCTAGCATTGATCGCTTCAAAGACGGCAATACCATCCTTCTTATCCTCTAGCCCTAACTGCTCTGCTATGGCCATAATCATCTGAACTGGAGAATATTTCATACCTGCAGCCTCTTCCAGTTTAAAGGTTTTATCATCAAAAT
>NZ_JBHRZV010000027.1:88579-96927 GCF_042649745.1 Streptococcus caprae
CTGATGCAGCTGACCATTGAGAATGAGACCGCCCCCAAGACCAGTCCCCAAAATCAGAACTGACCCATTGTTTACACCAGCAAGACCACCATTCCAAAACTCTGCCAAGGCCGCCGCCTTGCCATCATTGAGTACGATGGCTGGAAGTCCTGACAGTTCCTCAAGAAAGGTTTGAGCAGGAAATTCATGAAGATAGGGCAGGGCTCCACCATAGTAGATCACTCCCTCAGCCGTATCTACCTTACCGGGACAAGACAAGGCAATCCCAAAAAGATCACCTGCATACTGCTTGTAAATCTCTGTTAAGGCATTCTCAAAATCCTGACGCCCCTGGGCCTTCTCTTCAGCGGTGGACTGAAAGGAAATGGCTGGTGTCGGACGCGAAGCACTGTCAAGCACTGCTCCCGTCTCATCCATCAAGGCATATTTAATCAAAGTCCCACCGACATCGATGGAAAGATAGTGTTTTTGCATAGTTCTATCCTTTTTAAAGAGCCAGTAATGCCAGCCCATAAAGAAATTTGAAGATTTTTTATCTGGATAGTTTATTTATTATTACTCTGGTGAACTTTTCGTGCTTCCAAATCTTTAATAATTGAAGGATACTCATTATCAAGTTTATAGAACCAAAGAATAACAAGAGACACAATTGTGATAGCTAGAGGGATATAGATGTAGGCTACATTTACTGAACTGATTGCTGATGCTGATTGAACAGCTGCCGAACCATCATAACCTCCTGCTGCCATAACCCAACCGAGAAGTGCTCCGCCAAGACCCGAACCAACCTTTGATCCAAATGAAGATGCTGCATTAGCTAAGCCAGCAGTACGTATTCCTGTTTTCCACTCGCCGTATTCAATAGTATCAGATAACATCCCCCACATACAGGAAGCTGCAAACCCATTACCAATCCCTTTGATAACATTTGCAATTAATATCAGTTCATATCCTCCTTGAGCAATGGCAAGCGCGACATAAGATACTCCTGTAATTCCAATACCAATAAAGAAGGCATTGCGCTTACCAATCTTTTTCGTTAACGGAGCCACAAAAAACATTGTTGCAATCTGAGCTATTGTTCCTGCATTACCTAAAGGAGTCACTAAGTTCTGATCATTTAGAACAGCTTTGGCAAAATACACTGCCGAGCCACCATTTACAGTCAAGGACAAATATAGGAAGAAGATTAATCCAGCCATCATCAGCCAATATTTATTACGAAAAAGAGCTCGGAATTCATCTTTTACATTGATTTTAGAAGCTTCATTACTCTCAATAGAGTCTTCAACAACACGTTCGTGAGTAAAGAAGAAATTAAAGAGGAATATGGCAATAGTCATCAGTCCAAAGACAAGAAAAGTCATCGTCCACGCACGCGGTGTGTCTCCAAAGAAATGAACTACTTTCAAAGTAAATGTATTAATGAACAAGGTTCCAGCAGTCGCGAGCAACATGCGGAAGGTGCCCAAGAGAGTTCTTTCATACTGGTTTTGTGTCATCATCGCATTCATCGTAGCATAAGGTACATTAATAGCAGTGAAAATGATGGTTGACACTAAATTATAACTTAAGAATACATAAACCATCTTGAAAGTATCTGTTGCATTTGCAGGAACCGAGAACAAGATAACTGCAGAAATTGCATATGGCATACACATCCAGAGCAACCAAGGTCTTGCTTTACCGAATTTGGATTTCGTCCTATCAACAATTAATCCCATTAAAATGTCACTAAATCCATCAAAAATTCTTGAGATGAGCATAATAGAACCGACTACACCAGGATTAACATTAACAACATCCGTATAATAGAAAACCAGGAAAACAGATATTGCAGAATAAACAATGTTGCCTGCAAAATCCCCCGAACCATATGCAAAGCGTTCAATAAAACTTAGTTTAGATTGTGGGTCAGCATCATAATTGATACCTAATACATCTTTTTTTATAGCCATAAAATAACTCCTTTTTTATTTAATTGTTTCAATAATGTCTAGTCCCCAAGGTTCGAGTTGAACAGTCTGTGTCTCACTGATGACAGCCTTGCTTAACAAGGAAACTCCACTTACAGGGGATTGAACTTCAATAATCTGGTTAGAATAATTCAGGATATAAGTAATGGTGTTACCATCATCATTTGAACCTTGTTTTACAATAATCGGAAATTGATAGCCAGATAAAGTGTAATCAAATTCTTGAGCCAAAATAGTTGATAGAGCCTGATTAAAATCTGATTGATCTAGCATACAAGCGATATAAGCTGCTTTCCCTTCACCATACTGATTGATGGTTATAGCTGAAGCTGGGTTGGCTTGACTCCGACCATAATGGGCCAATGATTTTGCAGTATCAACTTTTAAATACTCCATAAAACCTCGAACAGTTACGGTCTTATCAAACAAATCTCCTTCCAGAACTTGACCTGTTGGTACAGTAAATTGATTGTAGGTCATGCCAAAAACTTTTTCGAGATATTTGGGTGTTCCATCATGGGAAATTTTTACATGTTCATTTGCTACTGCTGTTTTAAAACTAGCTAATAGCTTGCCACCCCGTAATACAAATTGTTCTAACTCCTGATATACTCTATCAGGTGCTGCATATAGAGCTGGTACTACTAGAATTTCATAATCTAACCAGCCCTCATGATCAGGAGATACAATGTCTACTTCGATATTAAGCTGATAAAGCGCTGAGTAGTACTGACGAACGATATCATTATAGGTCAGTGTTGATTGAAAAGCTGCATTGAAATCAACAGGGAACCACTTCAGGGCTGTTAAAGCCTCATTGCTCACAACCAAAGCAACACGATTGTTTTTTTGGAGATTGACTAATTTGGGAGAAAGCTCAGCAAGTTCCTTACCAATTACTTTTGCTTCATTATAAGTATCATTTTCTCTAAAATCATGACTCAACAATCCTTTCCAGTAGCTCTCTGCTGAGTTATGAATGGAGTGCCAATGCCAATACATGACGGCATTTGCTCCTGAAGATAAGTGTGAGTATGCTTGCAAACGTAATTGATTCCTAAAAGGTGTCCACGCTGGAAATCCTTGAGCTTGAGTTTCAAGGACTAGATAATTGTCTTTCTTTAAGTTACGAGTGCTATCTCCTCCAAAAGCAATTTCTTGTCCCGTTAATTCATCCTGGGTAGGGTGGTAAATATCACATCCTGCCAAAGTGATTGCCTTTGCTGCCTTAACATGATTTACCTCAGGCTGAACCCCATAAGAATAACCTCGCCACTCAAAGTCAAAATTTTGTGTGATAAATTGGTCGTCACGCTTATACTCAGAAACAATATCAGCCTGCCACTGCAAAAACTTATCTACAAGCAATCGTTGAAATTTTTCGAATTCTGCTCCGTAGCTACCATTTATGGTCCCATTAACATCAGGTAATTGTTCCCATGAATCGATACGATTACTCCAATAATCTAAGCCAAATTCATGATTGAGCTTATTTAAATCATGATCAAATTCTTCCTTAAGATAGGACACAAAATCATTTTGAACATTCTTGCTTGAGGTCCCGTATGCTTTGGTTTCATTATCAATTTGAAAACCAATGACATGTTTGCGGTGAGCAGTCACTTCCATAAGTTTGCGAATAATTCGCTCAGCATACTTAAGGTAGGTTGGATTAGTAATATCCATAGACTGACGCATACCATAAAGTGAGCGACCTGCCCCTTTACGATAAACCATCACTTCTGGATCAAGTTCAACCAGCCAATTTGGTACTGCATAGGTCGGAGTGCCTATAATGACTTGTATATCAGCCTTCTCCATTTCATCTAAGACATATTCAACACTTGAGAAATCAAAAACACCAGGAGATTTTTCATATGTTGACCATGTAGACTCCGCAATTCTTACGGTATTAATTCCCGCTGCTTTCATCATGACAATGTCTTCTTGTAGTCTATCATAAGGTAAATACTCATAATAATAGGCTACCCCATAAATAATTTTTTCCATATGTACTCCTATTCAAAAACTATTTCTTTAATGTCTAAGCTGCCACTTCCTTCAAAGATTAGATAAAGTGCTGTTTTATCAATAATTGGTAACTTTCCAGTTCCCTCAACTTTATGCCAATCTCTATCTGAAGTAACATCCACAACGGCAAGTGGTTCTTCCTCTAAGCTAAATTTGACCAAGAGTTTTCCTGTAGCTTCACCTCGGATTACTAAACTGATTGTAGTTTCACTTTCAAAACTAAAGTATTTATAAGCTGTCCAAGCTCCTGATTGCAAATTACAAATGTACTGACTAATGATTTCATCACCATCAGGTTCTTCTTGGGTAAAACATGGATGATAAAGTTGCTCATCACCCTCAACTTCTACACTTTTCTTAGCTCCATCAGGGCCAACCAAATAGCAAGCAATAGAAGCTGGATAACTTCCTTTCCCTAATAAAGGTCCACCGTTGAGCCCACAACTGGTCAATTCAGCAAACCCAAAACGACTAGTTATTGGATCATAGCTAATTTCTTCAGCAATCCCCTGTCGGGAAAATTCAGTATAGTCTGTTTGCCGATGCCCAAAAACATAATATTTCCCATTTACATGTTCAATAGAACCGTGATTGTTCCCCCAATAAGCAACAGGCTCTGTTCTTCCTCCCGGATTTCCAAATTCACCATTTGAATGAAGAGAGCCTCCGTAACGAAAACCTCGATCAGGAAAATCACTAATTGCATAAGCTAATTCATGACTTAAGAACGAAGAATAAATAAAATAATACTTTCCATTGAATTTCCGGATTGAACTCGCCTCATAGAATTCATGACCTTCAAAATCAGTACCCTGTCCATCCCAAACATTTGGAATAATTTGCTTAGGTTGTGATTTTAAAGTCAACATGTCCGACTCCAACTCAACCACATGATTGCCTCGTTCCCCCAATTGATAACCGAATAGTTCTTCAACTTTCTCTATCAATTCATCCTTAGCAGCAAATCCTGTATATAACCATACCCGTTGTTCATCATCAACTAGCACCGCTGGATCAAACTGAAATGGATCGCTTGGAACTGAACCGTAAATAGTACCATCAGCATGTTGAACAGCGCCATAATATTCAAAAGGGCCCGATGGGCTATTAGATACAGCAACTGAAACTTGACTGAGGAAGTCCAAACCATAGTATAAATAATAGCGACCATCGATCCCCTGAACAACATCCGGAGCAAACATACTCATTTCTCCACTCTTGTTTGCTGGGTCTTGGGTCTTATGATAACTAACTCCCTCATATCTCCAATCGCTTAAATCATTAATCGGTGCTGAGTAGCATACGTAATCATTTAAACAATACCACTGACTACCAAAGCAATCATGACTGCCATAAATATAAAGACGTTCACCAAAAACTTTAGGCTCTCCATCCGGAACGTATTCATTTAAAGGCAAATAGGGATTAAACACTTGTTTTTTCATAATCAATCCTCCTTAAAACGCTTTCACAACGGAATTATAAAACGTTTTCATGGCATTTTATATTATTTTTTTACTTTTTTTGTTACAATACAATTATAAATTATAAGATTAAGGATAAGAAAACTATGATTTCAAAAAATCCTTTATTAAGTTATATATCAAAAACTCTTCATGTCCCAATTGTGGAATATAATAAAGATCATATTTTAGCAGTCTATAATGAAAATCGGGAACTAGCTGACACTTTAGATTTAAACCATTTAAATCATGCAATTTTTCTAACCAATTCTTATCAGCCCTGTCCATATATCTGTCAATCAAAAGATCAGGTGCTCTTGACATATATCTTTGGGAAACACTCAAATATTCTTATTGGGCCCTGTATGGCTGAAAGCAATTTTTCAATGACTCACACTCTCCCTTTTGATTGCAACTTAACAACTAATCTATTGTCACAAACTCAACTTGATAAACTGGTTGAATTATCATGCCTTTTATTTAACTGTGTTAATTCAGACAATGTTACTACTCATGAGTGCCTTACCTATAATCTTGTAACATCTTTAGATTTAACAAAATATAATATGACCGATCAGTATTTTCAAGGTCAAGAAAATCGCTTAAAACATAATTCCTACTTTCAAGAAATTAGAGAATTCACAAGTATCGAAGAAGGAAATCTTTTAAAGTTACAAGAAAGTTGGAATGAAGACTATGGTGGAGAAGTTGGTACGCTAGCTGACGATGAACTTCGTAGCTTTAAAAACCTTGGCATCGTCATCATCACTCTAGCAAGTCGAGCTGCAATGAGAGGTGGTTTAAATCCTGAAATTTCTTATACATTAAGTGATCAACTGATTAAAGAAGTTGAAAAACTATCTAGTCCTAGTGATATTCAGCAATTTATTCGACAAACTGAAATCGAATATACACTTTTAGTCAGACAACATAAAAATGAAACTAAACAAACTAGAATTATTGATTCTACCTCAGAAATAAACTTCTCCCACCCATTGGTCAAAAAAGCCCAACAATATATAGGACTCCATCTCCATCAACAAATTGGAACCCCCGATATTGCTGAATCATTGAATTGTTCAGTATCTTACTTGGCCTCGCTATTTAAATCCGAACTAAACCTTACTATTCAAAATTACATTATTACTGAAAAAATACATTACGCTGAACTATTGTTGACCTATTCCGATAAAACAATTGATGAAATTGCTACCAGTCTAGGATTTTGTAACCAAAGTTATTTTGGTAAGATCTTTAAAAAACATACTCAGTATACACCTCTTAAATTTAGACAAAAATTTGGAAAATAAGAAAAAGTAGCATACAAATCAAATAATGCTACTTTTTCTATTTCTCTATGCAAAAAATATACACTGTAGTCAGGAGAACAATATTTAGCCTACAGTGTTTTTTGAATACTAAAGCATTTTCATTGTATGCTAATAAACGAGTGGGTGCTATACCAGCCACAATAGCTTCATCTATTGTTGGTTTTGATATAGAAAAAGAGAGCTAGTATTGGACAATTCCAATTCTATGCTCTCACTTCTACAATTCGAGTATACCATAGTTTTGGAATTTCTCAAAGGAGAAAAACTATGAGCATTACAAAAACAACAAATGGCACGTATCAAATAGATATCAGTTCTGGCTACAGTCCAGTTACTGGCAAACAAAAACGTATTAAGCGTAAAGGTTTCAGAACGAAAAAAGAAGCTCTACAAGCCGAACAAGAAATTCGGCTCGTAGAATTCCATGAAAATCGGTACGGCACAACCATTACACTCAACTCACTCTATCAATTGCTTAAAAAGGAGGATACGCTAAACAACCGAAAAGAAAGTTATATCAATAGACAAGAAAATAACTACAATCGACATATAAAGACTTATTTCAATGAAGTAGATGTCAAAACCTACGCTGATTTTTATGATTTCAGAGAACACCTCAAGCAAAAGTCTCACAAAAGAGAAAAGAACAAGGGGTTGAGCAATAATACAATAAACAAAATTATCATTCTACTGAAAAAAATTATTGATGTAGGTATCAGAAAAGGATATTACAGAGATAACCCAGTCAAACTACTTCGCAAATTGCCAACTAGCAAAAAAGAGATTAGCTATTGGACAATCCAAGAATTCCAACAGTTCAAATCGCTATTCACTCCAGAAGAGTACCCTATTCAACTATTCTTTACCATTCTGTACCTCACAGGTCTACGATTAGGAGAAGGATTAGCCTTGACCTGGGCTGATGTGGACTTCCATAAAGCTACTATACGCATAAATAAGACAGCTCACAGAAGAAATGGTAAAAATATTATCGATACACCTAAGACAAGTAGCTCCAATCGTATCATATCAATCAATAGAAAGCTACTAGAAGAACTAGCAGAATGGCAGAACAGACAAAAAGAACTACTTTCTGATTTTACGAAGGATTTCAATAATCTTCAAGTCATTCAAAGTCAACCAATCGAAATAGGTAAAAATACGATTGAGAAAGTCTATAAACAAGTTCTCAAACGTGACAGTAGTCTAAAACCAATCCGAATTCATGATTTTAAGCACTCACACGCTTCTCTACTTATCAACCAAGGAGAAGACTACCTCATCGTAAAAGAACGGCTAGAACACTCTTCTATTACGACTACGATTGATACCTATTCCCACCTCTATCCAAGTAAACAAAAAGAACTAGCTGATAAACTAGACTGTCTTTATTTATATAAGGAAACGATAAGGAATCATAGCTAAAAAATAAGGAATTTTAAGGAATTCTGGCTCTATAATTTCTGTAGTGGGTAGCTCCCCTGCAGAGATTATGGAGCCTTTTTGAATGTAGAAAAAAAGTCCCATATGACCTATAATGAAAAGCG
>NZ_JBHRZV010000028.1:0-19637 GCF_042649745.1 Streptococcus caprae
TCTACTGATTTCGGACTTCTTTTGGACATATGAAAACTCCCTCTATAGTTTCTAGTGAATTTTTGTTTTTTCACTGTCCACTATAGGGGGAGTATATCACATTAAATTACATGGGTTTTGTTTTTTTAAAAAAATCATAAAAAACCCTTGACAGGAATAGTCAGAAAATTTATAATATTTGAAGTAATCTTGAGTTACCCAATAATTTAATGGAGGAAAACAATATGACAAATGGTCAAGCATACGTAGATAGCGTATTTGAAAAAGTAAAAGCTCAAAATGGACACGAGGCAGAGTTCCTCCAGGCGGTTGAAGAAGTATTTGCTTCTTTGGTGCCAGTATTTGATAAGTATCCAAAATATATTGAAGAAAATCTTTTGGAACGCTTGGTTGAGCCTGAGCGTATCGTCTCATTCCGTGTACCGTGGGTTGATGACAAGGGACAAGTGCATGTAAACCGTGGTTTCCGTGTTCAATTCTCTTCAGCTATTGGACCTTACAAAGGTGGGCTTCGTTTCCACCCGTCTGTAAACCAATCCATCATCAAGTTCCTTGGTTTTGAACAAATCTTTAAAAACTCTCTTACTGGCCAACCAATCGGTGGTGGTAAAGGTGGTTCAAACTTTGATCCTAAAGGCAAGTCAGACAATGAAATTATGCGTTTCTGCCAAAGCTTTATGACAGAGTTGAGCAAACACATCGGTGCAGATACTGACGTTCCTGCAGGTGATATCGGTGTTGGTGGTCGTGAAATTGGATACATGTACGGACAATACAAACGTCTTCGCAACGAATACACAGGTGTCTTGACTGGTAAAGGCTTGACTTACGGTGGTTCATTGGCTCGTACAGAGGCAACTGGTTACGGAGCTGTTTACTTTGCAGAGCAAATGCTTAAAGCGCGTGGTACTGACTTCGGTGGCAAAACTGCGATTGTTTCTGGTTCAGGAAACGTTGCCATCTATGCGACTGAAAAATTGCATGAACTTGGAGCAAAAGTTGTTGCTGTTTCTGATTCATCAGGTTATGTCTACCACGAAGCTGGTATCAACCTTGATACCTTAAAAGACCTCAAAGAAGTAAAACGCGCACGTATCTCTGAATATGCTGAGATTCACAAAGATGCAGTTTTCACACCTGCTGGTGGAGATTCTATCTGGACCATTAAGGCAGACCTCGCCTTCCCATGTGCCACTCAAAATGAATTGAACGCTGATGATGCTAAAGCGCTTGTTGCTAATGGCTGTATCGCCGTTACTGAGGGTGCAAATATGCCGTCTACACTTGACGCTATTGATGTCTTCCACGAAGCTGGTGTATCATTTGGACCTGCAAAAGCTGCTAACGCCGGTGGTGTTGCTGTTTCAGCCCTTGAAATGTCACAAAACAGTGGTCGTACGTCTTGGACCTTTGAATAAGTGGATAGCAAACTCTACGATATCATGAAGAATATCTATACAAATGCTGCTTCAGCTGCTAAAGAATTTGGACAAGAAGGTAACCTTGTTGTCGGTGCCAACGTTGCCGGTTTCTTGAAGGTTGCAGAAGCAATGTCAGCACAAGGTATTGTGTAATTGACTAAAAATGAAGAGAAGATTTAGGCAGTTTGCCTGATCTTCTTTTTTTAAATCTTGCAAAAAATACTTTGAATCATCATGTTTTTGAATTTTCTGAATTTTTTTGTGCCAAAAAATTGAAATATCTCAAAAAAGTGATAGAATAGACTTATTATGTTTAAAGGAGACTTAGATTTGAGTAAACAATATAAAAATCTAGTAAACGGCGAGTGGAAACTCTCTGCCGATGAAATTAAAATTTATGCCCCTGCAACAGGAGAAGAACTTGGTTCAGTTCCTGCCATGTCAACTGAAGAAGTAGATGCTGTTTATGCAGCGGCTAAAGCAGCTCAACCTGCTTGGCGTGCTCTTTCTTACGTTGAGCGTGCAGCTATCCTCCACAAGGCAGCTGACATTCTTGTCCGCGATGCGGAGAAGATTGGTGCTATCCTTTCAAAAGAAGTTGCTAAAGGCTACAAGGCTGCGGTTAGCGAAGTTGTTCGTACAGCTGAAATCATCAACTATGCTGCTGAAGAAGGCTTGCGTATGGAAGGTGAAGTTCTTGAAGGTGGTAGCTTTGAAGCAGCTAGCAAGAAAAAAATTGCTATCGTTCGTCGCGAGCCAGTAGGTCTTGTTTTGGCGATTTCACCATTTAACTATCCAATCAACTTGGCAGGTTCTAAAATTGCGCCAGCCTTGATTTCAGGTAATGTTGTTGCCCTTAAACCACCTACACAAGGATCAATCTCCGGCTTGCTCTTAGCAGAGGCTTTTGCTGAAGCGGGTGTTCCTGCTGGTGTCTTCAGCACAATTACTGGACGCGGTTCGGTTATTGGTGATTACATTGTAGAACACGAAGCTGTTAACTATATTAACTTTACAGGTTCAACTCCAGTTGGAGAGCGTATCGGTAAATTAGCTGGTATGCGTCCAATCATGCTTGAGTTGGGTGGTAAGGATTCTGCTATCGTTCTTGAAGATGCAGATATCGAATTAGCTGCTAAGAATATCGTTGCGGGTGCCTTTGGTTACTCTGGTCAACGGTGTACAGCTGTAAAACGTGTGCTTGTTATGGAAAGTGTAGCTGACAAGTTGGTTGAAAGCATCCGTGAGAAAGTTTTGGCACTTACTATTGGTAATCCAGAAGACGATGCTGATATCACACCACTTATCGATACAAAAGCTGCAGATTTTGTTGAAGATCTTGTTAACGATGCTTCAGAAAAAGGTGCTGAAGCCCTTACTGAAATCAAACGTGAAGGTAATTTGATTTGCCCTATTCTCTTTGATAAGGTAACTTCAGATATGCGTTTGGCTTGGGAAGAACCTTTTGGTCCAGTCCTTCCAGTTATTCGTGTAAAATCAGTTGAAGAAGCGATTGAGCTTTCTAACAAATCTGAATACGGCTTGCAAGCATCTATCTTCACAAATGACTTCCCATTGGCGTTTTCAATTGCTGAGCAATTAGAAGTCGGTACAGTCCACATCAACAACAAAACACAACGTGGAACTGACAACTTCCCATTCTTGGGAGCTAAGAAGTCAGGTGCTGGAACACAGGGTGTTAAATACTCTATCGAAGCTATGACTACAGTTAAATCAGTTGTCTTTGACATCAAATAATGAAGCTTAAGGTCACCAAACCATGGTGGCCTTTTACTATACTGTTTAAAAAATGGTCCCAAAGTCGCATTTTTCTTTTTTTTATATTAAAATAGAAGGGCAAGATTTCGAGAAAGAGAAAATTATGAGCAAAAATTTTGGCTTGGGGAAATCCCATAGCAAGATTATTTTGATGGGAGAGCATTCTGTAGTTTATGGCTATCCAGCTATTGCCCTACCTCTCCATCATATTGAGGTGACTTGTCTGATTCAGCCGAGTGAACATGCTTTAGCTATCAGTCGTGAGGATCCACTTGTGACAGCTTTGCATGCGGCCTTGGATTACTTGAAAATTACGGATAAGGCCATTCGTTATGAGATTCAGTCGACCATTCCTGAACGCAGGGGGATGGGGTCTTCAGCTGCCATTGCTATTGCTGGAATTCGGGCAGTCTTCGATTTTTACAATGCACCATTAGATAAACTGGTCCTGGAACAGTTAGTCAACCAGGCTGAAATAGTCGCCCATACCCATCCTAGTGGTTTGGACGCCAAAACCTGTCTGAGTGATAAGGCTATCAAGCTAATTCGCAATGTTGGATTTTTTGAACTGGATTTAGACTTGGGTGCTTATTTGGTTATCGCTGATACCGGAATTCATGGTCAAACGCGAGAAGCGGTGGAATTGGTCAAGGAAAAAGGTGATGTAGCATTGCCTTTGTTAGCTGAACTGGGGACTTTGACTGAAAAAGTCGAGTCGGCCTTAGCGGACAAGGATTTAGCGATGATTGGTCTAGCCATGAATGTGGCCCATGACTTGTTGAGTCAGCTGGGAGTGTCTTGTTCTGAAGCTGACCACCTGGTCCAATCTGCTCGGTCTGCAGGAGCAGTTGGGGCCAAGATGAGTGGCGGTGGTCTGGGTGGTTGCGTGATTGCCCTGGCTAAAACTCAGGCAGAAGCCTCTGCTATTGCCCATAAACTAAGAGAAGAAGGAGCTATCAACACATGGATAGAAAGCCTGTAAGCGTACGGTCTTACGCCAATATCGCTATCATTAAATACTGGGGTAAGGCAGATGCTGAGCGAATGATTCCAGCTACTAGCAGTATTTCCTTGACCCTGGAAAATATGTATACGGATACGGAGTTAGAGTTGATTGTTGGTGGAGAAAGAGATGAATTCTACATCAACGATGTCCTGCAAAGTGATGCTGAACATGCCAAAATCAGCAAGGTTATTGATCTGTTTCGAACAGAATCGAGCCAGTTTGTCCGTGTGAGAACGCGTAATAATATGCCGACAGCAGCTGGTTTGTCCTCATCTTCATCAGGTCTATCGGCTTTAGTCAAGGGCTGCAATGAGCTATTTGGTAAGGATTTGCCGCTTGAAGAATTGGCTCAGGTGGCCAAGTTTGCTTCTGGCTCTTCAGCCCGGTCTTTCTTTGGTCCCTTGGCGGCTTGGGATAAGGATAGCGGAGCTATTTATCCCGTGAAAACAGACCTCAAGCTAGCCATGATTATGTTGGTGCTTAATGATGCTCAAAAACCTGTCTCTAGCCGTGAAGGAATGAAACGTTGCGCAGAAACTTCGACCAATTTCAAGGAATGGATTGACCAGTCTGAAAAGGATTATGAGGCCATGCTAGGATATCTCGCGGCCAATGATTTTGAGGCTGTCGGTGAGTTGACCGAAGCTAATGCTCTTTTCATGCATTCTACTCCTGAGCATGCCACCCCAGCCTTCTCCTATTTGACAGAAGAATCTCACAAGGCTATGGAGGCTGTGCGTAAACTTCGCCAACAGGGAGAACGATGCTACTTTACCATGGACGCAGGGCCTAATGTCAAGATACTCTGTCTGGAAGAAGACTTAGAGCGCTTGGCAGCTATTTTTGAAAAAGATTATCGCGTCATCGTTTCTAAAACTAAGGTACTTCCGGATGACAATCACTAGGGTACAGACGCCAGGTAAACTTTATTTGGCAGGAGAATATGCTATCCTCTGGCCTGGTCAGACCGCTTTAATCAAGAGTATTCCTATTTACATGATTGCAAAGATTGAGGCTGCGGATACGTTTGAAATCAGGTCGGATATGTTCGACTATTCCGTTGGACGAAAACTGGATGGCAACTATAGCCTCATTCAGGAGACCATCGATTTATTTGAAGATTATAGTGACAGTCTCTTGCCACCTTTCAACCTTCAAATCTCTGGGAAGATGGAGCGTGATGGTAAAAAACTAGGTATCGGATCCAGTGGCAGTGTGGTCATTTTGACCTTGAAGGCCCTGGCTGAATGGACGGGAATGGCTTTGTCGGCCGATACCCTATTTAAGCTGGCATCGGCAGTCTTGCTCAGGCGAGGGGATAATGGCTCCATGGGAGACCTAGCCTGTATTTCCTATGAAGGCCTGATTGCCTATAGGTCCTTTGACCGTCAAAGGGTTGCACAATGGCTGAGTGAACATTCTTTGAGTGAGGTTCTCAAGCGTGATTGGGGCTATGTAATTGAACCAGTGCAGGTAGCGGAGCCAGTTACCTTTTTAGCGGGTTGGACCCAAGAACCTGCCATCTCTAAGGACTTGATTAACCTGGTTCAGTCGTCTATTGATGAGGCCTTTTTGAGCAATACGCAAGAAGCGGTGTTGGCCATTAAGGCTGGACTGGAAGCTGGAGATAGTCAAGTCGTAGCCGCAGGATTGAACAGGGTTCATGAGTTGCTGACTGATCTTCATCCTGCCATCTATAGTGAGAAATTACAGGCACTGCGTCAGGCCAGTCAAGGACTAGGTGCAGTTGCCAAGTCGTCTGGCGCTGGAGGTGGAGACTGTGGTGTTGCTCTGCTATTTGACGAAAGAAATAGAAACGAACTTGTCAGTCGCTGGGAGACTGCTGGTATTGAAATATTACACGAAGAAATTCTGGGAAAGGAGGGCTAGCTGTGGCCAATCGGAAAGATCAACACATTAAGCATGCGCTGGATTACCAGTCGCCCTACAATAGTTTTGACGAGATGGAGTTGATTCATCGGTCCTTGCCCAAGTATGACTTGGATGAGATTGATTTGTCGACCCATTTTGCAGGTCAGGATTTCGCCTATCCTTTCTATATCAATGCCATGACTGGTGGCTCAAAAAAGGCTAAACTGGTCAACGAAAAATTAGCCCAGGTGGCTGAGGAGACGGGGATTCTCATGGTAACTGGTTCCTACAGTGCAGCTCTTAAAAATCCTGAAGATGATTCGTTTTCTGTTAATCAGGACAAGCCAAACCTCCTTTTTGCGACCAATATTGGAATTGATAAGCCAATAGAGGCTGGTTTAAAGGCCATTGTAGATCTCAATCCCTTGTTTTTACAGGTTCATGTCAACCTTATGCAGGAGCTTCTCATGCCTGAAGGGGAGCGGACCTTCAAGCATTGGCAAAACCATCTCGCTGCCTTTGCGACCAGCATGCCGGTGCCCATTATTCTTAAGGAAGTCGGTTTTGGTATGGACTTGTCGACCATCGAGCAGGCGCGTGCTTTGGGAGTTCGTACCTTTGACATTTCTGGACGTGGTGGGACAAGCTTTGCCTACATTGAGAATAAGCGCGGTGGCAACCGTTCTTACCTCGATGAGTGGGGGCAGACCACAGTTCAGGCCTTGCTGAATGCCAAACCAGTTATTGACGATGTTGAGATTTTAGCCAGCGGTGGGGTTCGTCATCCCCTCGACATGGTGAAGGCTCTGGTTCTTGGTGCTCGGGCTGTAGGCTTGTCACGGACGGTTTTAGAAATAGTAGAACAGTACAGCGTGGCAGAGTCTATTGAGATTATCAACGGTTGGAAAGAAGACCTGCGTTTCATCATGTGCGCTCTTTCTTGTCGCAACCTTGCTGAACTAAGAGAAGTAGACTACCTACTCTATGGAAAATTAGCAGAAGCCAATCGATGAATTAATACTCACTCAAAATCTCAATAGACAAGGCAGGGTGACGTAGACATAAGAGAGTTAGGCAAGGAAACCTAACGACGTTTAATTTTGATTTTGGAAGAGTATAAAAAACTAGGCTATCTTCCTTGCTTGTAAAGCAGGATTAGGTAGCCTAGTTTATTTTTTTATAACATAAAGTAGCAGATTGCCAGGTAATGGAGGATCGATGCTAGAAGGATAAAGAGGTGCCAAATCATGTGATCATAGGGGCGTTTGCGAGCATAGAAGACAGCCCCAATAGAATAGGCCAGTCCACCAGCCAACATGAGCGCCCAAAAGAGTGGTGTGGTCTTGCTGATGATGGCTGGAAGGATAAAAATAACCAGCCACCCCATCAGTAGATAGAGAAAGAGGGAAAATTTTTCATTGATGGTTTTGGCAAAAATTTTATAGAGAATTCCATAGAGGGTTGTGCCCCATTGTAAGATGATAATGGCATAGCCTAGCCAACCTCCTACTAGGGAGAGGGCGACAGGAGTATAAGAACCCGCTATTGCGATGTAAATCATAGAATGATCGATGATTCGCAGGATGTATTTCTGAGGGGAATCATAAGACATGGAGTGGTAAATAGCTGACGAAAGAAACATGAGGAAGAGGGAAATGACAAAGATAGAAATCCCAACAGCAGAGCGAATGCCATACGTCTGATAACTATAGATCGCTGAAATAGGAAGGAGAACCAACATAGCCAAGGCACCGACACCATGGGTAATTGCATTGGCAACCTCCTCTCCAAAGGTTAAACGTTTGCTAAGTTTGAGGGTCATACTAGGATTCATGCTGGGTCTCCAATTCTTGTAAGAGTCGATAGGTATATTGATAGGACAGAGCAGTTTCACAGGCTGCTTTTATCAATTTAGGAATGTCTTGATCGTTTTGACCAGACATAGCCTGGACGAAATGATTATACATGACCTCCGACTGGTTGTTGTCTGTTAGTTGTGTCAGAGCTGGACTGATTTCTTGGATGCGGAAGACATTTTTTAAGGTCGTAATCACGATAAGTCTTGCAATTTGTTGACGGTTGTATTTCTTTTTGACTGGCTTTGCAAGACTACCTAGTTTGACGTAGTTATTGACCATGGCTGCGGTTAAGCCCTTGTCTCCCGTTAATAATTGATCCTTGCAGACCTGATTGACATAGAGAAGAACTTGGTCTAGATAGAGTTCCAATTCAGGCAGTTCACTCCAAAGCGGATAGTTTTTAATTGTCATCATTACCTCGTTATCTAGTTTTTATAACTAGATTATATAATATAAAAAATAAAACTACAAGTGAAAACTAGAAAAACTAAAAAAACCAAGATAAATTATCTTGGTTCGTTAGACTATTAGCTATCTTCTCTAAACTTTGCTAGTAATTCTTGTGCTGTTTGACTGTCTAACCGTTTAGTGGTTAGCATCTGAGGAAGAAGTTGGGGTATTTCAGATTCTTTTGCGCCAGCAAGGAGTAGGAGTGATTTGGCCTGGAGTTTCATATGACCAGATTGGATTCCTGTTGATGTTAGAGCTTTAAGGGCTGCAAAATTTTGAGCAAGGCCAATGGCTACAATGACTTGAGCGAGTTCTCTCGCACTTGGATTTCCCAATAAATCGTGAGCAATCTGAACGGTAGGATTAAGCCCGATTGATCCCCCCTTTGTTGCGATGGGCATAGGGAGGGTTAATTCACCGCATAGGGTTTTTGCGTTTTCATTATAGGACCAGGTAGCTAGTCCATGATATTGCCCTTGTCGAGAGGCGTAAGCATGGCTACCAGCTTCAATAGCTCGCCAGTCATTACCAGTCGCTAGAACGAGGGCATCGATACCGTTGAAGATTCCCTTGTTATGGGTAGCAGCACGGTAGGGATCAACTTGAGCAAGACGGCTAGCCAAGACCATTTTCTCAGCCAAGTGGTGGGCTTCCTGACTATTGCGACTGAGGAAGCGTGTGTCAATACAACACTGGGCAGTTACGAGACTTTCAGTCGCGTAGTTGCTAAGGATAGCCATGAGACTAGGAGCGTCAGCCAACTCTTCCAATCTAGGTTTAATGGCTTCTAACATGGTGTTGACCATATTGGCTCCCATAGCTTCCTGGGTATCGACCGTCAGATAAAGGATAAGAAACTCTTCCTTTATCTCGACAGTCAGGTCACGAGCTCCTCCCCCTCGTTTGACGATAGACGGGTGGGCAGCATTAGCCAATTCTAGGATTTCATCTTTATGGTGGAGAATAGCAGAGCTAGCAGTATTGACGTCATCAACATCATAGAGGGCTACTTGACCAATCATGAGGCGGTTATGAACCTTTGTCTTAAATCCACCCGAGCGTTTGATAATCTTGCTGGCAAAGGTAGCAGCAGCCACAACTGATGGCTCTTCTGTGACGAAGGGCACCTTATAGACCTTATCGTTAACCATGACATCTGGCACAATAGTAAAGGGCAGAGAAAAAGTTCCAATGACATTTTCAACCATTTGATTGGCGGTATCTATAGTCAGGAGGACATTTTCTTCAAGTGTATCTTGATGGTCTGGTGATAATAGGTTATGTTTGGATAAAAACTCTAGGCGTTCATCGTAAGATTTTTTTGAAAAGCCAGTCCAATTGATTTTAGTCATTGTCAGCCACCTTTTGGTACATGCGCTGATGCTGGTTAATGTTAGTTAAAGCAAAGGCGCCAGTTTTGAAAGCAGGGAAGGTTGCGTTCCCCTGCCCATCAAGTTGAGCTTGTTCATAGAAGAGTGCCTCGTATTCAGCAACACTGAGTGCTTGGCGTTGACTGAACTGGTCAAGTCGACTGCTCTGCAATTGGTCACGGAAACCGTCTACAAGCGTCCCTTGGAAAATTTCACAGACTGCTCCAGATCCATAGGAGAAGAAACCAATCTTATCGCCACCTTGGAGGTCATGGCTGTTTTCCATGAGGGAGAGAAGTCCCAGGTAGAGGGAGCCAGTGTAGATATTACCGATTTGACGACTGTAGGCGATAGAGTGATCAAACTGGGCTAAAAGTTTTTCCTTGTGGTCAGGGTTTAAATCCTTGGTGATGAGTTTATTGAGACCCTTAAGGGCTAGTTTAGGAAAGGGAATATGGAAGCAAAAAGCTGCAAAGTCTTCCAAGGTAACCTGGTAGCGTCGTTGGAACTCTTCCCAAGTGGTCTTGAGTGTGTCCAAGTATTGCTTGGTTGAATACATCCCATTGACATAGGGAGTCTCGCTATAATTAGGTCTCCAAAAGTCCCAGATATCACGGGTTTGAGCCACTCGGTTATCATCTAACTCTAGAATGCGTGGATTGGCGCTAACAAGCAAGGCCAGACTACCCGCTCCCTGAGTCGATTCTCCAGCCGTTTCAATACCGTATTTGGCAATATCTGAAGCGATAACCAGGACTCGGCTGTCAGGATTTTTTTCGATATGCAGACGAGCGTAATCCAGAGCTGCTGTCGCAGAATAGCAGGCCTCCTTCATTTCAATGGCGCGTGCAAAGGGCTGGATATTGAGCAGGTGATGGATGGTCACAGCAGCTGCCTTTGATTGGTCCACACCACTCTCCGTAGCGACGATAACCATGTCAATCGTTTGGCAATCTTCCTCAGTCAAGATGCTATCAGCTGCAGAAGCACCAAGTGTAATAATATCTTCAGTGATTGGTGTGATAGAGAGGGCATCCAAGAGCAATCCCTCGTTAAATTTTGCTGGATCCGCTCCACGAGCTTGAGCCAAATCAGCCATATTTAGGGCGTATTGACTGGTCGCAAATCCAATTTTATCAATACCAATTGTCATAGTTTTCTCCTTGAACTGGACAAAATTGCCAGTCCTATTTCATTCAAATCATTAACTTGCCCACTCAAGGGGCATCATCTCATTTTAACATATTTTTATTGAAAACCTAAAAATAACCTCGTCTTTTCAGAAGTTAATTTGATAAGGCAAATTAATTTAAAGGCTAGCCTTTTTGGAAAAATTTCGATATGATAGTAGCAAGTTAGTAAGTTAAGGAGTACTCTAGTTTCAGATGACAAAAGCAGATATCATTTTTAAAGCAAATATCCGAAAAATCTTGGACGAGGGTGTCTGGTCTGAGCAGGCGAGACCCAAGTACAAGGACGGCACGACGGCTAATTCCAAGTACATCACAGGCTCCTTTGCGGAATACGATTTGAGCAAGGGCGAGTTTCCTATTACGACCTTACGTCCCATTGCCATCAAGTCCGCTATTAAGGAATTGCTCTGGATTTACCAGGACCAGTCCAATAGCCTGGATGTTCTAGAGGACAAGTACGGTGTTCACTACTGGAATGAGTGGGAAGTGGGCAACACGCGCACGATTGGTGAGCGTTACGGAGCCGTAGTCAAAAAACATGATATCATCGGGAAGATTCTCAAGCAATTGGAAGCCAATCCCTGGAACCGCCGCAATGTGATTTCTCTCTGGGACTATGAGGCCTTTGACGAGACGGAAGGGCTCTTGCCGTGCGCTTTCCAGACCATGTTTGATGTGCGACGTGTGGATGGGGACATCTATCTAGATGCGACCCTGACTCAGCGGTCCAACGACATGCTGGTGGCCCACCATATCAATGCCATGCAGTATGTGGCTTTGCAAATGATGATTGCCAAGCACTTTGGCTGGAAGGTCGGTAAGTTTTTCTACTTCATCAACAATCTCCACATCTATGACAACCAGTTTGAACAAGCTGAAGAACTCTTGCGTCGTGAGGCGACAGATTGCTTGCCACGCCTGGTTTTGAATGTGCCAGACGGCACCAACTTTTTCGACATCCGGGCAGAGGATTTTGAATTAGTGGATTATGATCCCGTCAAACCCCAACTCAAATTTGATTTAGCGATTTAGGGAAAGTGAGATTTTTTCTCACTTTAAATAATAGCAGTGCTCTTAAAGTTTTTAAGAGCATTTTCTCCTTCTTTTTGCTAAAATGAAAGTAATGGAAAATTGGACAGAGGCTTGTCCTGAGTTTGAATGGAGGACAGAGGTGACTAAACGAATTATTGCCATTTGGGCTGAGGATGAAAACCATCTGATTGGTAAAGAAGATCGTCTCCCTTGGCGGCTTCCAAAGGAACTCGCTCATTTCAAAGAGACCACCATGGGTTCAGCTCTACTGATGGGACGGGTGACCTTCGATGGTATGAACCGTCGGATTTTACCGGGACGAGAGACCTTGATTCTCAGTCGACAGGCTTTCGTCTACGAGGGAGTTACGGTCGTTACGAGTCTAGAGGCTGCTCTTGATTGGTATGGCCAGCAAGAGAAGTCCTTATTTATCGTGGGTGGAGCTAGTATTTACAAGGCATTTGAACCCTATTATGATGAATTATTGGTGACCAAGGTCCATGGAAAATTTGAGGGAGATACCTATTTCCCAGATTTTGACTTTTCAAGCTTTGAACTGGCTGGCCAAGAATTCTTTGCTAAGGATGAGAAAAATAGTCACGATTTTACAGTATATCACTATAAGCGTCATGCTTAGGTGCTGACTAAACAAGAAAAGAAATTTTTAGAATGGAAATGTAAGGAATGGCAGGAAATAGAAGTAACGACATCATGGTGCATTGCTCATTTTGTGGCAAGAACCAAGAAGAAGTTCGCAAAATTATAGCAGGGAATGGCGTTTTTATCTGTAATGAATGTGTCGCCCTCTCCCAAGAAATCATCAAGGAAGAACTGTCTGAAGAAGTTCTGGCAGATCTGGCTGAGGTTCCAAAACCTAAAGAAATGCTGGAAATCCTCAATAACTATGTCATCGGTCAAGACCGGGCAAAACGTGCTCTGGCTGTTGCTGTCTATAATCACTATAAACGTATCAGCTTTGCAGAGAGCCGTCACGAGGAAGAAGATGTTGATTTGCAAAAATCCAATATTCTTATGATTGGTCCAACAGGTTCAGGAAAAACCTTCTTGGCCCAAACCCTGGCTAAAAGTCTCAACGTTCCCTTTGCTATAGCGGATGCAACAGCTTTGACCGAAGCCGGCTATGTCGGTGAGGATGTTGAAAATATTCTTCTTAAATTGATTCAGGCTGCGGATTACAATATCGAACGTGCAGAACGTGGGATTATCTATGTCGATGAGATTGATAAGATTGCCAAAAAAGGTGAGAATGTCTCTATCACGCGTGACGTATCCGGTGAAGGTGTTCAACAGGCTCTCTTGAAAATTATTGAAGGGACCGTTGCCAGTGTCCCACCACAAGGTGGTCGCAAGCATCCTAACCAAGAAATGATTCAGATTGATACTAAAAATATCCTCTTTATCGTCGGTGGTGCTTTTGATGGCATTGAAGATATCGTCAAACAACGCTTGGGTGAGAAGGTGATTGGATTTGGTCAAAATAGCCGTAAGATTGATGAATCAGCCTCTTATATGCAAGAAATCATCTCTGAAGATATTCAAAAATTCGGTCTGATTCCTGAGTTTATCGGGCGTTTGCCGGTGACAGCTGCTTTAGAGCAATTGACGGAGGAAGACTTGGTTCGTATCTTGACGGAACCAAAGAACGCTCTGGTTAAGCAATACAAGGCTCTGCTATCTTACGATGGAGTAGATCTTGAATTTGATGAGGATGCCCTTCTGGCCATTGCAGCTAAGGCCATTGCTCGCAAAACGGGGGCGCGTGGTTTACGTTCCATCATCGAGGAAACCATGCTTGATGTCATGTATGAGGTACCGAGTCAGTCAGAGGTTAGCACTGTCCGTATTACCAAGGATGCCGTTGAAGGCACTGGTATGCCTGTACTTGAAACAGCTTAACTATTGAGGTCAGCTCACACAGGCTGGCCTCTTTCATCATAGCCGGCTGTTATGTTGAGGGTAACCTACGCTATGATAGACCGACCTGAACAGAAAGGAATTCTATGGAAATTAATACTCACAATGCAGAGATTGTTCTCTCTGCTGTTTCAAAAGCCCAGTATCCTGATGATGATAAGCCGGAAATTGCTCTGGCCGGCCGTTCCAATGTTGGAAAATCGTCATTTATCAATACCCTATTAAACCGTAAAAATTTAGCGAGGACTTCAAGTAAACCTGGTAAAACCCAGCAATTGAACTTCTATAATATTGACGATAAAATTCGTTTTGTCGATGTGCCTGGGTATGGTTATGCCAAGGTCTCAAAGACTGAGCGGGCCAAGTGGGGCAAGATGATTGAGGAATACCTGACCAGCCGAGAGAATCTTCGTGCTGTAGTGAGCCTTGTGGACCTCCGTCACGAGCCAACCGCTGATGATATTCAGATGTACGAATTTCTCAAGTATTACGAAATCCCTGTTATCGTTGTTGCAACTAAGGCTGATAAAATCCCTCGTGGAAAGTGGAACAAGCATGAGTCTGTCATCAAGAAAAAGTTGGACTTTGATAAGGGAGACCAGTTTGTTGTCTTCTCTTCAGAAACCAAGCAAGGCTATGATCAAGCCTGGGATGCAATCGTGGGATCACTATAATGTCATGAAAGCTCAGATAACTGGGCTTTTTTGATTACCGCTCTGCTATAGTCTAAAACTAAGCTAGCCATAGGAAAAGACTAAGAGTAGAAAGACTGATTTTGTGGTAAAATAGGGTATCGGTTTTCAAGGAAACTGAAAATGAATTGAAATTTTCAAGGAGAGATGATGGAAAATCATAATTTTGAACATGAAGGCCAGTTTCATCGGGAGATGAATTGGCGTCAGCTGCAAATGCTATCCATCGGGGGCGTTATCGGGACGGGGATATTCCTGAGTTCTGGCTATACGGTAGCTCAAGCAGGTCCTTTTGGAGCTATTGCTTCTTATCTTTTTGGTGGTGTCATGGTCTATTTGGTCATGTTCTCACTGGGTGAGTTGTCTGTTGCCATGCCGGTTACGGGTTCCTTTCATACCTATGTGGCTCGTTTTATCAGCCCAGGGACTGGTTTTATGGTGGCCTGGATGTATTGGTTGTGCTGGGTAGTTGCCCTTGCCTCTCAATTTATCGGGGCAGCCCAACTCATGCAACGTTGGTTTCCGCATGTGCCAATTTGGATTTTTGCCACGATTTTTGCGGCTATCGTCTTTGGTCTGAACACCCTAACCATCGGTCTTTTCTCTAAAGCAGAGACTTACTTATCCAGCATCAAGGTTTATGCCATTTTAGCCTTTATTGTACTTGGTTTGTTGGCAATTTTTGGGATTTTGCCTTATGAGGGCTATAGCAAAGCTCCGCTATTTTCAAACCTAACGACCAATGGACTCTTGCCGAATGGTGTGGTAGGTCTAGTGTCCGTTATGTTGGCAGTCAACTATGCCTTTTCCGGCGTGGAGATGATCGGAATTGCTGCGGGTGAAACGGATAATCCTAAAAAAGCAGTGCCTCAGGCCATTAAGTCTACGATTGGTTTGCTGGTTGTCTTCTTTGCCTTAACCATGTTGGTCTTGGCATCGCTTCTACCAATGAATGAAGCAGGGGTGACAGAGGCGCCCTTTGTCCTTATTTTTGATAAGATGGGGGTTCCATTTGCGGCGGACATCATGAATGTCATCATTTTGACTGCTATTTTATCTGCATCAAATTCTGGTCTCTACGCTGCCAGCCGCATGCTTTGGTCACTAGCCAATGAAGGCACGGTCTCGCCAAGTTTAGTTAAAATCAACAAAAAAGGTGTGCCGATGCGGGCTATGCTCTTGTCCATGGCAGCTATCGTGATCGCTTTGATTGCAAGTATCTATGCTGCCGACACGATTTTCTTGGCTTTAGTATCGATTGCTGGGTTTGCAGTTGTTGTGGTTTGGTTGGCCATTCCTCTTGCGCAAATCAACTTTAGAAAACAATTCCTCAAGGATCACAGGCTTGATGAGTTGGATTACAAGACGCCTTTTAGTCCAGTTTTACCGTGGATTACAACGATTCTGTTGGCTATTTCTATCATTGATATCGCTTGGGATCCATCCCAACGTCCGGGCCTTTATTTCGGGATTCCCTTCATGATGATTTGCTATGTCTATCACTATTGGCGCTTTAAAAAATGGTAAGGAGTTTGCTATGGCTACATTTAAGACACTATTAGAAACGGGTCGTCCGCTCATTCTCCATGGAGCCTTGGGGACTGAGTTGGAAAATCGAGGCTACGATATTTCGGGAAGTCTTTGGTCTGCCAAATATCTGATTGAGGATCCGCAAGCCATCAAGGACATCCACAAGGATTATATCCGAGCAGGTGCGGATATTGTGACGACATCGAGTTATCAGGCTACTGTGCCTGGTTTGGCTCAAGCAGGGATTGATCGAGAAGAAGCAGAGCAATTGATCCGTCTGACGGTCGCACTTGCTAAGGAAGCCCGTGATGAGGTCTGGGCTGAACTCTCTGAAGAAGACCGCTCTAATCGCACTTGGCCTCTGATTTCTGGGGATATCGGTCCCTACGCTGCCTTTTTGGCGGATGGCTCTGAGTACACAGGCGACTACAAGGAGATTTCCCTGGAAGAGTTAAAAGATTTTCATCGGCCACGGATTGCTCTACTGCTAGAAGAAGAAGTAGACCTACTGGCTCTTGAGACCATTCCAAGTGCCTTGGAAGTCCAAGCCTTGCTAGAGCTCTTAGCTGAGGAATTTCCGACAGTTGAGGCTTACATGTCCTTTACGACACAAGACGGCCAGACCCTGTCAGATGGGACACCTGTAGCTCAAGTTACCAAGCCAGTGGCCAGTAGCCAACAGGTGCTTGCCCTTGGTGTCAACTGTTCGCAACCAGATAAGGTGTCTCCTTTCTTGGTAGCAATAGCAGAGCAGACGGACAAGCCCTTGGTGACCTATCCAAACTCGGGAGAAATCTACGATGGAGCGACCCAAACCTGGCATTCCTCACCAGATACCAGCCACAGTCTGACGGAAAATACGCAGACCTGGATTAGACAAGGTGCTCAAGTGGTCGGTGGATGTTGCCGGACAAGACCAGCAGATATTGCTGCCTTATCTCAACAAATAAAAAGATAACAAAAAAATCATTCTCTGAATTATAAATTAGGGAATGATTTTTATTGGTTTAGCTAAATTAATTTCAAAAATCAAGTATAAATGATTGACAATGAATTTGAAGCATGATAAGATATATAAGGTTTTGTAATAAAACTGACCTAAGACAGTAGGGGAGCTAGACTCATAAGGATCCTACCGAGGCACAAAAACGTTATCTTTTTTATGCGTATTTGTACTTTCGTGTCTGGGTTTGGATGCGATTTTTTCGTATTCAGCCAAAATAAAAACGGAGGTAAAACTAAATGAGTGAAGCTATTATTGCTAAAAAAGCGGAATTAGTGGATGCTGTTGCCGAACAAATGAAAGCTGCAACTTCAATCGTTGTTGTAGATGCGCGTGGTTTGACAGTAGAACAAGATACAGTTCTTCGTCGTAACTTGCGTGGCGAAAGCGTTGAGTACAAGGTTATCAAAAACTCAATCTTGCGTCGTGCAGCTGAAAAAGCTGGTTTGGAAGGCATGGCTGAGATGTTCGTTGGACCATCTGCTGTTGCATTTTCAGAAGATGCAGTAGCGCCAGCTAAGATTATCTACGATTTTGCAAAAACTGCTGATGCACTTGAAATCAAAGGTGGAGCAGTAGAAGGTAAAGTTTCTTCTAAACAAGAAATTGAAGCCCTTGCTACATTGCCAAACCGCGAAGGTATGCTTTCTATGTTGCTTTCTGTACTTCAAGCACCAGTTCGCAACGTTGCATATGCTATCAAAGCAGTTGCAGAAAAAGAAGACGCAGCTTAATGTGTCAGAGCGTAGCTGCTTAGTGCTACAAACATTATTTTAAAACCTAAATTGGAGGAAATCACAATGGCATTGAACATTGAAAACATTATTGCTGAAATTAAAGAAGCTACTATCCTTGAACTTAACGACCTCGTTAAAGCTATCGAAGAAGAATTTGGCGTAACTGCCGCTGCTCCAGTTGCAGTTGCTGCTGCTGGTGCTGCTGATGCTGGCGCTGCTAAAGATTCATTTGACGTTGAATTGACTGCTGCTGGCGACAAAAAAGTTGGCGTTATCAAAGTGGTTCGTGAAATCACAGGTGAAGGCCTTAAAGAAGCTAAAGCTATCGTTGACGGTGCACCATCAATCATCAAAGAAGGTGTTGCTGCAGCTGAAGCTGAAGAAATCAAAGCTAAACTTGAAGAAGCTGGAGCTTCTGTTACTCTTAAATAAGAAGCACATAGCAATTTGAGAGCGGAAGCCCGATTTACCAGTCTTTTAGAGCTTATAGCGATTTAAAGAAACTGATAATTTGATTTGGTTTCCTGCCAAAAATCCTGCCAAAAAGTCTTTGGCAGGATTTTTGTTTGGCTCTTTGTCAACTGTAGTGGGTTGACCAATTTAACACCGAGAGAGGACACGATTTGTCTTCTCTCGTTTTATGTTTATGGCAATGAAAATGCGAGTTTTGAAGTTTTCAAAGTTTCTGAAACCAAAAGCGTTGCGCTTAATGACCTTGATAAGATTGTTTGTCGCCTCGATCTTAGCGTTTGAGTGAGGGAGTTCCAAAGCGTTGACAATCTTATCCTTGTCTTTCAAGAATGTCTTGAAAACCGTCTGAAAGACAGGATTGACGCTGGGAAGTGCTTCCTCAATCAATCCAAAAAACTGGTCGGCTTGCTTTTCTTGGAAATGGAAAAGTAGGAGCTGATAAATCTCGTAGTGCTCTTTCAGTTCTTGGGAATAGCTGAGCAGCTTAGTGACAATCTCCTGGTTAGTCAAGTGCATGCGAAAAGTTGGGCGATAGAAGCGTTTATCGCTAAGTTTTCGACTGTCTTGTTGTATCAATTTCCAGTAGCGCTTGAGGGCCCTGTATTCGTGAGATTTTCGGTCAAACTGGTTCATTACTTGGACACGCAGTCGGTTCATGGCCCGGCTCATGTGTTGGAGTAAAATAGTCCAGTGGACTATTTTAGCCTCGAGCTAAGAAATTCGAAAGCGAGGGGTGGAAACGATCAAGGACGATTTTGGCGTTTGGAAATAGTTTCTTAGCGATGTCGTAGTATGGGCTGAACATGTCCATGGTGATGACCTTGACCCGGCTTCTGACGGCTCTAGAATAGAGTAGAAAGTGGTTACGAATGGTAGCTTGTGTTCGCCCATCAAGAATAGCTAGGATTTTGAGCGAGTCAAAGTCCTGAGCAATGAAGCTCATTTTGCCTTTCTTGAAGCTGTACTCGTCCCAGCTCATATTCTCAGGTAGCCAAGTCAAGTCAGTCTTGAATTGGAACTCCTTGAGTTTTCGGATGACGGTTGAGGTTGACACCGCTAGATTCTCTGCAATGGTTGTCATGGCAACTTTCTCCATCAATTTTTGGGCGATTTTCTGATTGAGAATGACGGGAATTTGGTGGTTTTTCTTGACCAATGATGTCTCAGCGACAGCTATTTTCCTGCATTTTGAACAACGAAAACGGCGTTTCCTTAAACGAATTAGCGTTTTATAGCCAGCACAGTCCAGGTAGGGTATTTTGGATGGTTTCTGGAAGTCGTACTTGG
>NZ_JBHRZV010000028.1:19825-29632 GCF_042649745.1 Streptococcus caprae
TGGTTTAGTCGCTTTTCATTATAGGTCATATGGGACTTTTTTTCTACATTCAAAAAGGCTCCATAATCTCTGCAGGGGAGCTACCCACTACAGAAATTATAGAGCCTTTTGTTTTTATATAAATATACTGTGCAGAATTGCTATTCTTCAACATTTGTATTTGTAGAAATATAAGGAGATGAATGTTCCACTAGCTTATGAGTCCAACTTACATCGTATTTTTGAATTTATTGAAACCCAAGACATCAAAAATGGTGTTGATACTTATCTAACGGATGAGAACGATCTCGCCTTTAGGGCATATGGGCAAGGCTATACTTGGAATGATAAGAATGATGTCGTCACCACATTAATAACAGTGAAGTGCTTTGGTGAAGGCAGGTTACCTATTGATATGAGTAAGGTGTTTATCCCACCAACTCAAGCATTAGAGAAGGAGCTATCTGTGTAGGAGGAAACGATGTTAGAAATCTATTTAAGTCGAAACACCAGTCGGAATCAAAAACTCCTGTCTTTTTGTGACTCGCATGGTATTTCCTACTCCTGTAAAGAAGTGAGTCATCTATCACGTGAGGAATTACTGAGGTTGTTTACCAAAAGCAGTGATTGTTTTACGCTCTTATCCCCTTCGCAACAACGATTTAAAGGTCATAGAGAGATGAAATTGAGTGAGTTAATGACGTTGGTTCTACGGAAACCTGACCAGAATCTTCGTCTCCCAATTGTGGTTTGTGAGGATAACGTGTATCCCGATATGAGTTTAGAAGAAGCGAGAACCTTTCTTCCGAGAAGTCAAAAAGTGGTTTCCTTTCGTGAACATCTTTTTAAGGACATGACGACATAAGGAGGAGCTATGAACGAACGTTTTTGGGAAAATTTGGAAATTATCGTTATGGAAAAAGGACTGTCATGGGCTTACCTTGCTCGACAGATGTTTAAGGGCCAATACGTCTACCCTAGTGAGTTTAACCGTCTCTACCAAACCTTTCGTCACTACAAATCTCATCGCCTGATGCCACAAGGCAAATGGGTGGAGAAAATAGTGAGTGTTTTAGAGATTGACTATGAAGACTTGTTTAGGAGGTAGAGATGAAACGTTTAGTAGTTATGTACGGAGCCATTCATGTCAATGTACTCCTAGTGAGTTTGTACCTAGTTGGTTGGCTAAATGGGGTATGGTTAACAGTTTTACAAGTGACGTTTCTAGCTCTGCTATTGTGGAGCTGGAAAAGGTTTAAGATACCGAAAAGAAACCTATCCTTGAAGGAGAGAGGGCTTTGGTTACTTGGTAGTCTAGGTGTCATGGTAAGTATTGCTCTTATTATGAGTGCTCTATTTTCAGGAAGCGAACCAAACCAAGAAACCTTAGTGACTGTTCAAGACCAGATTCCTGTTCTGTCCTTTATTCTTTTTCTCCTTAATGCCAGTGTCGTGGAAGAAGTCTTTTACCGAGAAGTGTTGTGGAGAGTCTTGTCTCAACCAATGAGTCAAGTTGTGTTAACGAGTTTCCTCTTTGCCTTAGCTCATCACCCATCCAGTCTATTCACTTGGGTGCTTTATGGGAGTTTAGGTCTCATACTTGGTATAGTGCGATGGCAAACGGACTGCTTGAACTCAACTCTCGTTCATCTGTCTTGGAATGGAATCGTCTTTTTCCTATCTTTATTGTGATACCAAAATCAAGGGTGCTTTCGTATCATGAAAGCACCCTATTGTTTTGATGGGGAATCATATAAAGGAGGAAATGATGTCATCCGAACAACAGGAACGCCAGGCGATTCAATATGCGGAACGGAGTGCTATGTTTACGGTGAAGGTCCTTCTCAAACTCTTAGAGTGGTCAGCCAGACACGCCCTAGCACAAGACTCGGCTTATAAAGTTGGGGTTCAAAAGTTAGAAGAACTCCTTCAAAGTCCATATGCCATTGAGTCGCTGAATATCTCAAAAGACATTTTGGATAAACCAGTTGATGTGGAGAAATTCAAGGAATTGGTGGAATCAGAAAACCTTCCTATTGCCATTAGTTGGCAAGGAGATTACCTTCATTTCTATGCTAAGGATAAGTCGCTCTTAGACAAGCACTTAGATGAGTTACTTCAAAAGTTGGTTTCCAATCCAAAAAACTGCAAGGGCTAACTATGGATAAAACCCTTGATGAGGAAATCGCACAAGCTAAGGAACAGATTGTGATGTCAGAACCCTCTGCTGTGAAAACAAAGGAGGTCATTCTCTAATGGTCTCAGGGAAAAAAGCTTTTATCTTTGGTATTTTAGGGCTTGCCTTTGGCTATTTCTGCCATCGGCTAGTCTTGCTTTATGATAGTCTTCCTAATCAACCGCCCTTGGAACGCCTTGCCTATCTCTTAGGCGAAGGACAGAATCAGGTCTTAAATCCCTTGTGGAATGGTCAAGATTGGGTGGCAACAGCAGCACGTCTTGGTGGTGAAACAGGCAAGGTACCAAAAGCAGGAGTAATTATTTCCTTTGCGGGAGGTGCTCATGGAACCCCTGCCGCTTACGGTCATGTAGCATTTGTCGAGAAGGTTTACCCAGATGGGTCTTTCCTTATCTCAGAGACCAACTATAATGGCAATCCTAATTATACTTTCCGTAAGTTATCAGGAGTAGATAGTACGATTAGCTTTGCATATACGACGAAATAGAAAACAATATGCTAACATTTCAATAATTTGTTAGCATATTGTTTAGGAGGTGGCGATATGGATCTGTTAGAGAAACCTGTTTATAATTATATAAAAAATCATGGCATTATAACTTTTCGTGATATGGAAGAGCTTAACTTTTCTTACCAACAATTGAATCAATTAGTCACAAAAGGTAAATTGGAATCAATTGAAAGAGGGATTTATCATCTGCCTGATACCTATATTGATGATTTCTTTAGTTTACAGTATCGTTTTCCAAAAGGAATTTATTCCTTAGACACAGCACTTTGGTTACATAGCCTTTCTCTTACTGTTCCATTTGAACCTGTGATGAGTTTTCCTTTTGGGACGAACACGAGGATAATGAAAGAAGCTGGTGTTAAGCCGATTGTTGCTAGAAAACATCATGAAATCGGTATTATAAAACTAGAACGACAGGCTGGGCAGTTTATCTCAGTATATGATATGGAACGAACTTTGGTAGAGTGTTTGCGAACAGCTTATCATGTTGATGTTCAAGTCATTACTCCAGCGTTTCAAGCTTACTTTAAAAAAGGAGCTGTGAATTATGTCAAGTTGTACCACTATGCACAACTATTTAAAGTCACTGAAAAGCTACAATCTTATGTGGAGGTATTGTCGTGAAATTTTCAAATGCCAATAGTTTCAAAGCGAAAATTAAGAATATCGCAAGAGAAAAAGGGATACCTGCTCAACAAGTTCAGCAGAACTATTTGATTGAGAAAATCTTAAAACTCATCTCTGAAAGTCGGTATAAAGATTCTTTCATTGTGAAAGGTGGATTCCTTATCGGACAGATGATTGGCTTAGATAAACGAACAACTATATCTCTTATGATCATTCTAAAATCGGAGAGAGGATGGGATTTACCTCTTTTTTACTACAGAAAGATACTCTATGTCGAAGATTTAACAGTTAATGGTATTTGGAGCTTTACTGGGATTTATATCGCTTTTAACGTGCTACTTGCCCTCGGACTTGTAGTAAAAGTAGTTAGAGGTTGGATGGAAGAATAACAAAAGGGTTACCTGGACCCAGGTAGCCCTTTTAGATAGAAAGATATAAAGTCAAATGTCTAGCTCATACTCCAATAGAAAGGAAACTTAGCCAACAACGATAATAATAATGCCTTCAAAAACTAGCAATAACAGAGACAATAATTTTTGCTTTTTCATGTGTAAATCCTCACTTTTGTTTTTTTAAATTGTATGCTATTATGATGTCAAAGAAAAAATATTCCCATATATGCTTATTGGTGGTGTATGATGAAAAAATTTGGAGAAATTTTTAAAAAGTTTCGAGAATCTAGAGGATTACGATTAAAAGATGTCGCTAAGGCTGGTATATCAACGTCTCAGCTATCTCGATTTGAAAAAGGAGAGACAGATTTAACCATTTCTAAGTTCATGCTTATCTTAGATGAAATCAACATGCCTATTGACGAATTTATGTATGCCGTTCATGATTTTCATCGTGATGAATTAAATGAACTTTTGTCAAAGATTAGGCATTTTGTATCTAATCATGATATTGATGGGTTGAAAAAATTACTCTATTCTCAAATGGAGTCAGATCCTAAACAGGAGAAATTTCATAAGCTTAATATTATTTTATTAAAAATTCGCTTACAAGATTTATCAGGAGAAGCTTATTATAATCAAAAGGATTTGGACGATTTAACCGACTATTTGTTTAGTGTGGAATACTGGGGGTATTATGAACTATTGATTTTTTCAAATACTTTAGATGTCCTAAAACATGATGTTTTCATGGTTTTGGCTAGAGAAATGTCTAGGCGTTCTGATTTCTATAAAGAAATTCCAAATAATAGACGATTAATCTCATCAATGTTATTAAATGGATATATCACATGTGTTGAGAGAGGAAAATTTCTGGATGCTCTGTATTTTGAAAAACAACTAAACCAATGCTTTTTCACTGAGACTGAAATTTATGAGCGATTGGTGTTTCAGTATGCACAACATCTGTATCACTATAAAAAAGAGAAGGATTGTAAAGCAATTATTGAAATGAGAAAGTGTATCGCTGCAATGAAATTAGCAGGCAGTAACCACTTGGCAAAAACTTATAAAGGTCATTTAGAAAAAATTTTAGGAGAACATAGCTAATCAGCAGATATGGGAAAAACTTTGACACTTATTTCAAAAAGATATAATAGAGTTATCAAATTAAGGAGGACAACTTCATGAAAATTGATAGTCAAAAAGAAGCAAAAGTTCTTGATTTATCAATCAATAAAATTGATTTGACTTTTGTTGCTCTTTCTCGTGATACTTCAAAATCTCACGGGCACTAAATAAAATTAAGGAGGAAATTTTCCTCCTTAATTTTATAAATTTTATTTGTAGTAGGAGAATCAATAAATGGACGAACGTCTTTGGTTGACTAACTGGAATAAGTTATATGTAAAAAATGAAATTCATTTAAAAAAGGCAATAGCTCCTCTTTATGTAGGATTCAAAATTACAGAAAATTGTAATCAAAGATGCCGACACTGCTGGGCAGGAAAAAATAAGATCGCCCATCACTCCTTAGATGAGATAAAAGTTGCATTAGAAAAAATAAAATTATTGAATCCTTATCACGTAACGATTACTGGTGGAGAACCTTTAGTTCATGATAGTTGGTTAGAAATTTTACAATTCGCTAAAAATAATTTCCCCGTTATCGAGTTATTTACAAATGGTGTTCTTTTGAATGAGAATCATATCCAAATTTTATCTGAATTGATGGATGAATTAGATTATATTCAGCTAAGTCTAGATGGGTTAAAAGAAACTTACAAAAAGCAAAGAGGGAGCGATGATTTTGATACTGTAATTAACAATATCAAATGCATTGTTCAATATGGCATAAACGTACGAATTAATATGACAGTTACGCATTATAATATTGATGAAATAGTTGAAGTTTATGAACTTGTTAGGAACCTTGGAGTAACTTCATTTTCAGTATCTCCTGTATATCCCTTACGAAGAGGAGAGCGGTTAGTACCATTGGTTGACTATGAAAGATACTTATTTTTTGGTAACAAAATTGAGAAGATACATTCAAAAAGTAAGAGTGATATGAATTTAACGGTTATTTATCCTATTGAAATTCAATCAAAGAGTGCAGATTACACTGTAGAAAATGAAATACATCAATTTAATACTGATTTATTACATTGGACTGTTGATGGAAAGGGAGACATTTTCCATTTCATGGATCAGTTTCCATATGATGAATTAAAGATTGGAAATATCTACCAAAATGCTATAGAGGAACTTTCTGAAAGGGATTTTCAAATCCAAACCAGTATTCTATCGCATTCTAGTAAAGGATTAAAATGTGCCCATTGCAGTTTAGCAGCATCTTGTCCTGGAATTGCCTATGCAAATTCTTTTCCAGAACTAGCCTTTAGTTATAGGAGGTGTACTTTTAAATGAAGCAGCAAAATATACTGGAAATATCACAGAATTTGGGAAATGATTTTGATTTACCATATTACATATATTCTAGATTGAAAAGTGATACTAATGAAAAAGCTGTATCTCCCCTTAAAATTGGTTTGAAAATTACCAATGCTTGTCATTTTAGGTGTCCGTATTGCTTTGTGATAAAAGAAGAGGATTTTCTCTCTTTTGATAATTTAAAAATTATAATTGCTAAATTACCTCAACTACCATATGAAGTATATTTGACTGGGGGTGAAGCAACTTTACATCCCGAATTTTCCAAAATTGTAGATTATCTAGTTGAGCTGGGGATTCTTGTGAAACTTCATACTACAGGAGTAATTATAGAAAAGAGTAGAAAATATATTCTTTCAAATTTGGATAAATTTTCTTCTATTCAAATTAGTATAGATTCAATTGAAAATTTTGATAAACTTAGACCAAATAAGATTGATATAAACCCTTTAGAACAAATATGTTCTTTTGTTAAAGATTGTTTGAGTAAGCACTATCAGAAATTGTTGGTCAATATTGTTATCAGTTCTCTAAATATTCACGAACTGGATGAAATTATTAATTTTTGCTATAAGCAAGGCTTGCGACGCATTCAACTATCTTCTATTTTTTCTATTCATAATAGATTACTAGTATCGGATGAACAATATGCTGATTATTACAATAATTTAATAATGAAATTTAGCAATCAAGGTATGAAATTTTTAACATCACCGTTTTGTCATCCATGGTCACTTGCAATTAAGAACGGAGTTGAATATAATTCACCACTTTATTGTCCAGCTCAAAAAACAGAATTTGAGATTGATATGCATGGAGATGTATATCCATGTCCTTTTTTGCATGATGAAACTCATTTAATGGGAAATTTGCTTACTAATGATTTTGAATTAGTATGGAGTTCTGGCGTAGATAGATTAAATAGAACTACTTGGTCAAATGATACCAAATGTAAGGATTGTAAACTTTTTAAAGATTGTGGTGGAGGTTGCTATGCCATGGCATTTGTTTCGAAACGAGAATATGATAAGAGGTGTATCATACATGCAAATAAGTAAAAATTGGTTTATTAGGTTTGAGCCTAATTTTCAAACAGAACAAAATACAATTTTATTCAATAAATTAAATGGAGAATTGTATGAAGTGACAGAAGTTTATTATGATTTCATTGATTCATTAAGAAGTGGAACTGATTTTCAAACGCTTCTCTTAAGAAAATATAAAATTAAAAAAGAAGATGTATTTGAGATTGAAAATACGATTTTAAAAAATCTAATATCACTAGGAGTAATTATTAATGAGTGAGGTTGGAGTTTACAACATCAAAAAAAGTTTCCATGGTAACATCGTACTGAATATACCAAAATTTGAAGTGGATAAAGGAGAAGTCGTGTCTATAGTAGGTGCTAATGGTGCGGGTAAATCCACTTTGATAAAGATTGTCTCGGGTCTAATGTTACAAGATTCAGGTCATGTTTTTGTTTTTGGCAATAGTAATGATTCAGTAGCTATTCATCAGGATGTCAAATTTGTTTTAGAAAGCGGTAGGGGGTACTATGAGTATTTAACTGCAAATCAAAACATTGACTATTTTTTGCACTTGAATAGAATTTCACGGAATCAGATTAAGAAGGATTTAGAGAATTTATTTGAAATACTTGACTTTAATGCCTACACCAATGTATTGGTATCTGAATTGTCACAAGGAACGAGGCAAAAATTGTCTCTGATTATTGCTCTTCTTTGCAATCCAAAAGTCTTGTGTTTAGATGAGCCTACAAATGGTTTAGATATCATTGCAAAAAAACAATTTGCAAAATTATTAATGGCCCTAAGCCAAGAAAAAGGAACCATAGTTCTGATGACTACACATGACATATATTTTGCAGAAGAGATTTCAACAAGAGTTTGCGTGATGAATAGAGGAGAAATAAAGCAAGAAGGCAGTTTCTCAGAAATTTTTGGAAAAAATAATAGGTGGACTAAATATAGAATTGGTATTTCATACTTTGAGAAAGAGTCCTTTGAAAAACAATTTCCCGAGCTATCTTATCATGTAGACAATGAGAGATTAATTGTTGAAGTGAAAGAAAGTCATATAAAAAATTATATCTTCAATAATTTTAATATTATATTTTTTGAAGAAATTGAAGAAAGTATTGAAGAAATATTGTATGAGGTTATTAATCATGATTAAAGAAATAAGGAGAGAGTTGAAGCGACAGCTGCAAGAGATGATACAGTTTAAATTTAATTTATTTTTTGCAAATTTTGGAATCCTAATAATGGTTTCAGCTTATCTCCAATACTTTAAAGATGTACAGAGTAAGTATTTGTTATTATGTTTACTATTTACTTGGTACTTTACAAGTCATGCTATTACACATCCAACATTCTTTATTGAAGATGACCTTTATGATCGTACTCTGATAAGCATCATTCAGAGCAGTAAAAGTATTTTACATGTATTAATGGTTAAAATCATAGTTCAAATATTGGTAGATTTTGTCAAAGCAATTCCTATCTTTATTGTTTTATCCATGATTAATCATATTAATTTTCCAGATGATTTTTTTAAATTAGTTGGGAGTATCGCTGCATGTATGCTAAGCATTATTAGCATGTATGGCTTTGGTTTTTGCTTATCCAGTCTCTGTTTTATTTTTAATCGTACATCTAGCATTACATCATTAATTTCTTACTTTATGCTATACTTTACTGGCATACTAGCGCCACTAGGTGGTCTATTTGGAATAGTAGGTAAATTCTTCCCCTATTATGCTTTGAGAAATTTTATTATCTCTCCATCATATCAGAATGTATTTTTTATTATTATTTATGGTGCTTTATATTGGTTAGTTGGAAGTTTTCTATTTATTGCTTTATTAAAAATAGCTAAGAAAAGAGGTAGTCTCTTCCATGTTTGAATTGAGAAGATATTTTAATTATAAAGCTCGATATCTGTTTGATAGTATTTGTGAAGTTATATACTCTTTAATTTTTATTACAGGTATCATTATTATTTTTGATAGTGATAAACCAATAAACTTAATTAATTTTTTTATTTATTATTCGATGACTAATATAATCTTACTTGCGAATGAAGAGTTAGAATACGAAATTCGAACAGATCAATATGCAAATATTAGCACAACAAAACGTACACCAATGATGATTTATATTACTCGTTCAGTGATCTATTTTATCTGGTCAACATTTATATTTTCAATTTCAATTTTATTATCTTACCCATTTTTTTATAAGAAATTCACTATTCCTTCTTTAGATATGGTCGGTCTGATGGTAATTATAGCACTTAATTGTATTTCATTTTTGGTAATTTATGTCTTGACAATTAAGTTAACTGAACGTTTTAAAAGAATCTCGGTCTTATTAAATTTATTTAATACTATTATGTTATTTTATTCAGGCCTAGTATTTCCAACTTCATTTGCTAGCTATGCAGATTTGTTGGATATCTTTCTGAATTAGATTCGAGATTTAGTTGATATGCTCAAAGTATATCATTTCACTATACGAAGGTTGGAGGACTACCTAACTTAGGTAATCCTCTTTATTAAACTAACTATATCTTTCTAAACTAGGTTAAAATTTATCATAAATTTTAACTTATTCTATTCACCAAA
>NZ_JBHRZV010000029.1:0-47915 GCF_042649745.1 Streptococcus caprae
GCTCATAGATGTCCTCGTGCTCTGTTTGTGTGGTTACTTACAGTTTACACGAGAGAAACTCTGTGAGTTTTTTTGTTGCACTATATTTTACAATTTATCATTTAGTAAAACCTGAAGAAACGAAGCAAAATTTACTGGATGCCTTTGCTCTTGGGTATCGCCATGTGGATACGGCGCATGCCTATCAAAATGAGCGTGAAGTTGGGCAAGCGGTCAAGGCCTCTGGCTTGCATCGCAGTGAATTGTTTATCACCTCAAAGTTATGGCCGAGCGATTATGCGGATCCAAAGGCGATTGATAAGATGTTGGCGCGCCTAGATATGGACTACATTGACCTTGTCCTCTTGCACCAAGAAATTGGCGATTATAAGGCGGGCTGGAAACACCTGGAAGCAGCCGTTCAAGCTGGGAAAGTCCGCTCCATTGGACTTAGTAATTTTGAATCTGAACGTTTGGAAGAAATTCTTGAGCTGGCAACGGTCCAGCCGGCAGCCTTACAAGTGGAATGCCATCCTTATTTCCAACAAAGTCAGTTGAAAGAACGGATTGCAGGGATCGGTGCGATCATCGAAAGCTGGTATCCACTTGGACACGGGGACGCTAGTTTAATCAATGAGCCTGTCTTCACTGAACTAGCTCAAAAATATGGCAAGACCGATGCACAGATTATCCTACGTTGGCATATTCAGTCTGGTCATGCTGTCTTTCCAAAAACGACCAATCCGGACCATTTAAAAGAGAATATTGCCATCTTTGATTTTGCCTTGACCGATGAGGAAATGGCAAGGATCAATGCCCTTGATAAAGACTTCCGTTATTTCAATATGACCTTGGAAGAACGTGAGAAAAACCTGATGGCCTATGTGCCAGCGGATTGAGCATAACCTTCGAATCAATTGATTTGAGTATTATTACGATATGGTCGTCGCTTGGCTTGATGGAGAAATCACGATTTGTTTCCTTGAAGGAACTGAGGTAGACTTATAGAGAAAAAGAAAGGCTGTAACGACAGTGTGCAACCATTGTCGTTACGGTCTTCTTTATGTTGTTGAGTCGTGATTATCCTCGGTTAGTCGGTTGAAAAGTGAATCGTTGACAGGGATATGGTTCCGTTCCACAGTATAATTCTAAAATCACTCTCACTCTCTTTCGTCTATTAGTATAGAAGCAAGCTCTCAGCACATGTTGAGGCAGTAGTATTATTGTCCAAACTAGATGTCGACCATCTGAGCGAGCAACCATAGAAAAATGAGAATTTATCTACTTGCTACTGGAGAATGACATTTTTAATGATTTCTAAAAGCTCTCCCTAATTTTCTACCAAAAGTTTAGGGAGAGTTTATATTTTCTTGATAGGTCATCCTCCCTTCCCTTTTCTCTTTCTAGCTATGGTATAATGGGAAGTGAACTGTATTCTGTAGGAGAGGAGTGAAAAAGATGAAGAAGGTAGGAGCAAGATTAAAAGAAAAAATTTCCTATTATGGTCCCTATACTATTTTATTTTCAATAGTGGTAGTTGTGATTTTAGGATTTTTTGCTCTGAGACATAAATCCCTCATTTACTATAGCGATCAAGGGGCTCAGGATGGTCTGGTCCAACATTATAATGCCTTTATCTACTATGGACGTTACCTCAGACAGTTATTAGCGACAGTCTTTATCCATCATAGTTTCGATCTACCGACTTGGGATATGTCCATTGGTTATGGTCAGGATATCATTTCGACCTTGACCTACTATGTGATTGGAGATCCATTTTCGCTCCTATCTGTTCTGGTACCGACGCAATTCTCAGAACTGGCCTATAATGGTTTGATTGTTCTACGATTGTATGTTGCGGGTTTGGCATTTTTGGCCTTTTGTTACTATAAGGGTTATGAGAGAAGTGCCGCCTCTGCTGGTGCTTTATTATATGTTTTTTGTGGCTTCGGGCTTTTTGGCCCCTTGCGCCATCCCTACTTTGCCTTGCCAATGGTCTTTTTCCCCTTCCTTTTAATTGGCATTGAAAAAATCTTAGCTGGGCAAAAGAAAACCTACTATATTGTGACTCTAGCTTTGGCTGGAATGGCTAATTTTTATTTCTTTTATATGCTTTGCCTACTTGTTTTAGGCTATACTGTCTTGCGCTATATTGAGTTGTACGGTATCAAGGATTTCAAGCATCTCCTGCTAATGGTTGGTCAGTTTATCCTCACCAGCCTTTTATCGGTTGGAATGGCAGCTGTTCTTTTGATACCGACGATTGTCAGCTTCTTAGGGGTCTCGCGTGTTGGTATTGTCCGTACCTTGACCTTGTTCTATAGTCTAAGTCGGAATTTGACGGCCATTCCTTCATTGCTTGTGCCAGTAGTTGATGGCTATAGTAACTATGGCTACACGGCTTTAGGTGTTATTGCCATTTTAGTACTTTTTGCTAGTCTTCGTTCTAACAAGGATTTAGCTCCACTCGCTTTCCGCTTCGGTCTTCTAATGGCAGCCAGTTTCTTACCTATGGCTGGCCATGTTTTTAATGGTTTTGGTTATGCCTCCAACCGTTGGATTTGGGCCCTGGGCTTTTCGGTCTCTCATATCCTAGTTGTCATGTTCCCCAGACTTTTGAACCAGCCTTTTGGGAAAATAGCAAAGCTGGTCATCTTGTGTGGACTTGGACTCTTGATGGGATTAAGTTATGTTTCTTACCGTGCAGAACTTCTTAGGTCAGAGCTTCTAATCGTGATTGACTTACAAATTTTTGTAACTCTTGGATTTTTGATTTGGATTCGAAAGCCCAAATGGCAAGGGAAGCGCTCAAAGCCTACTCTAGCCTTTCTCAGCTTCTTAGTAATGGTTAACAGTCTAGTTGTCTTATTTGAGAATCAAGGACGCTACCAGATAGAATCTGGACAAGCCTATGAGAAGCTCACAAAAAATACAGCGACAGAGCTGGTCGCTAAGCTTGAAGATGAAAGTGTCTATCGTTTTGATAGTGTCGGGGTCACTAGTTCAGATTTGATGGTCAACTCAGCAATGCTATGGAACCAAAATGGGATTGGTTATTATTTTAGTACTTTGACATCACCTGTCGCTGACTTCATTGATGACATGCAATTGAATTATGATATTACGCAGAAGTATTATAATTTGGATGGCCGAAGTCTTCTAGAGAGTTTGTTTACGGTCAAGTATCTTGCAATCCCAAAAGGTAAAGAAGCTCTTCTTCCATATGCTTATAATCAGTTAGTAAGCGAGTCCGGTAAATTTACCCTCTATCAATCGGACTATGCTCTGCCATTTGGCTATACCTCAGCGACAACAATGAGTCGCGTAAATTATGAGGCACTCTCGCCTTTAGACAAGCAGGCCGCCTTATTAGAAACAGTCATTGTAGAAAATGCGGGCCAACTCCAAAAAGCGTCCTTAAGTAGTTTGAGTCAGAACCAAGACTATACGATTACTGATGCTGATGGTCTTGAAGTTAAAAATCATGCCTTTGATGTCCATGAAAATAAGGCTTCTGTGACCCTGACTTTTGCGGCTACTGCTAATCAAGAGCTTTATTTTCAAATTGAGGGACTTAAGTTTTCTCAAAAAGGGCAAGTGGGTCTCTTTGCTTCAGAAGATGCTAAAAAGACTAATCTAAAATTAATTAGTGGTCAACATAAAGCTATCTTAAATTATCGAACTCAAGATGATAATTTCTATTCTGATAACCATGACTTTTTGGTTAATCTGGGTCATGAAGAAGACGGTCGAACATCTATCACGATTAGATTTGCTAAGCCAGGATTCTATTCCTTTGATAAGTTAAAGGTATTGACTCAAGATGTTCAAAAAATTCTTGAAGACTCTAGTAAACTCTCTCAAGAGCACCTGGAGAAAGTCATCATCAAAGACGATCGTATTTCAGGTGAACTAAATCTCTCTCAGGATAAATTATTGGTTGTCCAAGTTCCTGCTATAGATGGCTGGTCTGTGACCGTCGATGGAGAGAAGCAGAAACTTCAAGTCGCTGATAAATTATTTCTAGCGGTTGAGGTAAAGAAAGGTCAGCATAAAGTGGTTTTTACCTACCAGAATCCTTATCTTGCTTGGTCAGCGGTCGTTTCCCTTATCAGCCTATGTCTGTTTGGAATGCTCTGCTATCATGAACATAAGAGCGCTAAAAAAGAATAAATAAAAAGACGTTAACTACGAAAGTTAGCGTCTTTTAACATCTTATTTACGGTATAATTTTTCTTGCGAATAGTTAGGGTCAACAGTGACGTTGATGCCTAGCTTGCGGAAGACATTCTTGTCTTCTTCAGGAAGCATTACGGTTGAGTGGACCTCGCTACCAGCAAGATTACCCAGTTCCTGCATAGCCTTGTCGGCATCCTTATTGTTCATGGCAGTGATAGCCAAAGCAATGAGGATTTCATTGGAGTGCAGGCGTGGGTTTTTATTACCCAGATGGTCAATTTTAAGAGACTGAATAGGCTTGACATATTCCGCTTCAATGAGGAGGGTTTCCTTGTCGATACCGGCCAGAGCCTTGATGCCGTTGATGATGACAGCAGCAGATGGGCCAAAGAGGTCAGAGGTCTTCCCGGTTACGATTTGGCCGTTTGGCAGTTCCATGGCCAGAGCAGGTGCACCAGTTTCCTCAGATTTGGCACGTGCAGCGACAGTTACTTGACGGTCCAGGGCTGAGATGCCAAGGTCGTTCATGAGCAGTTCGATTTTCTTAACTGCAGATGCAGGGACACGCTCTGCCTTGAAGTCGACCAGGGTTTGGTAGTAGCGACGGATAATTTCTTGCTTAGAAGCTTCCTTAGCAGCTTCATCGTCGACAATAGCAAAGCCGACCATGTTGACACCCATGTCCGTAGGTGAAGCGTAAGGAGACTCACCTAGGATCCGCTCTAGCATGCGTTTGAGAACAGGGAAGATTTCCACGTCACGGTTGTAGTTGACCGTTGTCTTACCATAGGTTTCCAAATGGAAGGGATCAATCATGTTGACGTCATCCAGGTCAGCAGTTGCAGCCTCATAAGCCAGGTTGACAGGATGATGGAGTGGTAGGTTCCATACTGGGAAGGTTTCAAACTTAGCGTAGCCAGAGGTCACACCGTTAACTTGGTCATGGTAGAGCTGAGACATACAGGTCGCTAGCTTACCAGAACCTGGGCCAGGTGCAGTGACAACGACAAGATTACGGCTAGTCTTAATGTAGTCGTTTTTGCCCATTCCTTCTGGAGAAATGATGTGGTCCATGTCCGTGGGGTAGCCCTGAATTGGGTAGTGGAGGTAGGACGCGATGCCGTTTTTCTCCAATTCTTTACGGAAGGCATCCGCAGCCAACTGGTTGGCATATTGAGTAATAACGACAGAGCCGACAAAGATACCCAGTTCATTGAAGGTATCAATGAGACGTAGGACTTCTTGATCATAGGAAATTCCTAAATCACCACGCGCCTTAGAATGTTCGATATTGTTGGCGTTGATAGCAATGACAATTTCGACCTGGTCGCGTAACTCATGAAGGAGTTTCATCTTGTTGTTGGGTTCATAGCCCGGTAAAACACGAGCAGCGTGAAAGTCTTCGAGCATTTTTCCGCCAAATTCGAGGTAGAGTTTTCCTCCGAATTGGTCGATGCGCTCTAAGATATGGTCACGCTGCAGATTTAAGTATTTAGTTGAATCAAAAGCAAATGTTTTCATTTTTTCACCTCTGGAAAACCATTGTAACATACTTTTGAAGAATTGCAAAGCTATATGGAGCGGGCAAAGGATGATGTGTAGGTTTCCGCAAACGCTTGCGTGTTGTTAAATCAAGCTTGCAGAGCTGAAAAAATTTTTTCAGAAGATGAATTTGCTTGGGTTTGTTAGTTTAAAAGCTCAGCCATTTTTTCCAAGGAATCTGTTGGGCCAGAGTGATGGCAATGGCGATGGTAAAGGCGGAGATGAAGGAGGTCCGCATCTGTTGCAGGGCCAGGTCAGTCGATCCAGTCAGGACGAGGTAGGTAGCGCGATAAAAGCTGATTCCAGGTAGGAGGGGGAACATGCTAGTGACTAGAAACATGGTTGCAGGAGATTTGCGGTAGATGGCTAAAATCTGAGACATAGCTGCAATAATGAGTCCAGGGATAAAGATGGCCAGGGCCTCCTTGCCAGTTGAAGTTGCAATAATCAGATAAAGCAACCAGGTCAGAGTGCCCAAGACCCCCAGTTCCTTAAAGAAGCGTCTCGGAACTGAGTAGAAAACGGAAAAAGCGACAGTGCCAATACCGGCAGCTAGGGATCTGGTAAGAAAGTCGAGTATGGAGAGGTGATCCAATGAAAAGCCAGCTGATAAGGGTGTTGCCCTTGGAATTAGGCCTAAACTGGCTGCAACCCCGACTGAGATTGAAATGCAGGTCAAGAGGGCAGACAAGGCTAAAGATAGGCCAGTCGGGTAATTGCTCTGAGAAAACTCCCGGATAGCATTGACAAAGGTGGCTCCAGGAATCAAGACCATAAAAGCCCCCAATAAAATAAGACTGCGGCTCTGTCCTAAACCAGTTAATACCAGTCCATGAACAGCCAAGGTGGCAAGTCCACTGGCCAGAATAATGCGGACGAAACTGGTCTTAAGCCAGGGGTTCATCCAGTGGAGGAGGAGCCCGATAAAGAGTCCTGTGCTAGCCGATATCAGGGTATCTATAAGGGTGCTGCCTAGAGCCCAAGCGAAACCACCTGCACCTACAAAATAGGCAAGGAGACTTGTCAAAGCAGAATAATCTGACCGTCCTTCAATATGGTTGAGTTCTTGTAAAATATTACTTGGTGTCCAGCTTGGCTCCTGACTAATCCGACGGGAGAGGGCGTTGACCTCGTCCAGAATCCGCAGATTCATACCGGTCTCTTGGGTTGTGATGACCTTGGCTTCTGCCAAACCTTGTGAATTTAGGCCTGAAACAAAGATACCCCTATTCATGACAAAGGCCTCAAATCCTTTAATGCCAAGGGCTTGGGCCATGTGATTAACGGTCAGTTCGATACGATGAATTTCAGCCCCATTTTCCATGAGAAGACGACCCGCCTTGACAATGGCCTCAAGGGCTGGCTCGATGGTCAAGCTTTGTGGGAGTTTTTGAGATTGTTCTTTTAAGTTCATAATCCCATTATAGAGGGCAGAAGAGGTTTTTTCAAGGATGATGAAAGGGCTTGCTGAAAAATATTTTTTGTTTTTGTTAATTTTTTGAGAATTCCTGATAAACCTTGACTTAAACTGTGATTTTTATTACCTCTGGATTAAATAGGAAGAAAGGCGCCAAATCTAGGATTTGAACAGGGGAGAAGTCACTTTTTGACATAGTAAATCAAAAATTATTGTGGTATAATCTAAACATATTTGGCATAAAAAAAAGTGCTAGAAGGAGGTAGCAACATGGCAAATTCGACACTGGAAGTCATGCAAGCCATCGAGTCTGCGGCACAGGACGTCATAAAAGACTATCAGACTAAGGCTCAGAACCTACAAGCAACGACTCAGAGTCGCTTGGATGAGATTGCTCACGCCTATGATCAGGAAACTCAAAATCTGGTTAGTAATTTAGAAGCTGAAATGTCGACTCGCTTGGCTCAGCTCAGTCAAGAACGTGACCAGACCATTGCAGAAAATGATGCAAAAGTTCGGACAGCCTTGACCGATAAAAAAGATGACTTGGTTCAGCAGATTGTGGACAAGGTGGTAGACGTTTATGGCAATTAGTCGCATGCAAAAGGTCTCGCTGGTCTTTCCCAAGGCCCAGTTAGACACCATCTTACAATTTTTGCAGGCTCAGCAGGGGGTGCAGGTTAGGGATTTGGAAGAACTTCCCGATTGGCAAGTAGCCCTAGGTAATCAAGAGGTCCAGTCCTTGGCTGGACAAGCAGACCTTGGCAGTTTACAGACCTACCATCAGGAGTTAGAGCTCGCTATTCAGAAACTATCAGCGCACCAGCCCAAACAAGGCATGTTAGCTAGTATGCGTCAGGCTAAACCTGAGTTAGATCTCGCTAGCCTCGAGGACTTTGGTCAAAATGGTCAAGGTCAAGCTATCTTGGAGAAGGTTCAAGGTCAGCTGCGTCGTCTGCAAGAACTGGAAGATCAGATTGATAAGACTAGGGCTAAGGTTTCAGCCCTTGAAAAATGGCAGAGCTTAACCACGACACCTAAGGCCCTCAAGGGTTTCAGTCACTTGCGTGCCTTGATTGGGACTGTTCCTAACTCCGAGGACGATTCTGATTATCGAGGGATTCAAGCAGATCCTGCTTTGCAATTGGAAAAAGTCTTCCATAGTGAAACAGAACATGGTCTCATCGTCTTTACTGCAAACCGAGATTTGGATTTACCGACTTATTTGGCGGATGCTTATGCCTTTAAAGTCTTTGATTACGATAAGGATATCTTGCCGAGCGAACAACTAGCGATTTGGACTGAGCAAAAAGAAGCAGACTTGCAAGAAAAAGAGGTTATCCTGGCCTATCTGCAAGAAGCCAAGCCTGATTTGGAAGACCTGCAACGCCAGCTCGATTACAGTCTCAGTCTGCAAGCACGTCAGGAAAGTAAGGCCAAGCTAGCCTCGACAGAAAATCTGACAGCTCTTGAGGGCTGGATGGAAGCAGACCAGGTTGAACGTCTTAAAGTTGGCATTCAGAGCAAGTTTGGGCAAGCGGTCTACCTCTCAGCCCAAGATGTTGATGAGACCGACTGGGACAATGTTCCAATTAAGCTCAAAAACAACAAGTTTGTTGAGCCCTTTGAAACCGTAACGGAAATGTACGCCCTCCCTAAATACTATGAAAAAGATCCGACGCCAATCTTGGCTCCACTTTACTTCGTCTTCTTTGGGATGATGGTGGCTGATATTGGTTATGGTGTGGTCGTCTTTCTGGCGACTTGGGCAGCGCTCAAGTTCTTGCATTTGGACAAGGGTATGACACGATTTATGAAGTTCTTCAATCTCTTGGGAATTTCGACAACTCTTTGGGGCTTGATCTATGGCTCTTTCTTCGGATTTGAATTACCTGTCAAGCTGATTTCAACAACCACAGACGTTATGACCATCTTGGTCATGTCCGTTGCTTTTGGTTTTATTACCCTGTTGATTGGGCTTTTCTTAGGCGGTCAACAGAAGTTGAAAATGAAGGATTATGCCAGTGCCTATAACGATGGCTTTGCCTGGTGTATGATTTTACTGGGAGTCTTGCTCTTGGTGCTTGGCATGTTCATCCCTGGCTTTGCGATTTTAAAGACTATCGGAAGCTGGCTTGCCATTATCAATGCTGTTGGTATCGTAGTGGTATCGGTCATCAGTTCTAAGAGTCTAGCGGGGCTTGGAAGTGGACTTTACAATCTCTACAATGCTTCTGGTTATGTTGGAGACTTGGTCAGCTTTACCCGTCTGATGGCATTAGGGCTTTCTGGGGCAAGTATCGGGTCAGCCTTCAACTTGATTGTGACCTTGATTCCACCGATGCCACGGATTGTTGTGGGGACAGTGCTCTTTATCATCTTGCACTTGGTCAACCTTTTCCTATCACTACTGTCAGGATACGTGCACGGGGCCCGTCTGATTTTCGTAGAATTATTTGGTAAATTCTATGAAGGTGGCGGTAAAGCTTTCCAACCACTCAAGCCTGCTGAAACTTATGTAAACATTAAAAAAGAAACTCATTTGGAGGAAAAATAACATGGAAAACTTAGCTTCTTACTTCTCACAATACGGTGGTGCCTTCTTTGCCAGCCTAGGTGTTGTCATCGCTGTTATCGTCAGTGGTATGGGTTCTGCCCTTGGTGTTGGTAAGGCTGGTCAAGCCGCTGCAGCACTATTGAAAGAACAACCTGAAAAATTTGCGCAAGCCCTTATCTTGCAACTCTTGCCTGGTACCCAAGGTCTTTACGGATTCGTTATCGGATTCTTGACTCTCTTGAACATTACATCTGACCTTGACTTGGCTAAAGGTGTGGCTTACTTCTTTGCCTGCCTACCAGTTGGTATCGTTGGTTACTATTCAGCTAAACACCAAGGTAACGTTTCTGTGACTGGTATGCAAATTTTGGCCAAAAAACCTGAAGATTTCATGAAGGGTGCTATCTTGGCTGCCATGGTAGAAACTTACGCTATCTTGGCCTTCGTTGTTTCCTTCATCTTGATGAACCGTGTCGGATAAGGCTCTGCTATTGTCCAACCCTAGGCCAAGCCTAGCTATTCATGAATAAGGAGGCCATCTGTGTCTGAAATGGAACAATTAAAAGCCTCTGTCCTTGAACAAGCCCATGAACAAGGACGTCAGCTTCTAGCAGAGGCAACCCAAACAACTGAGAAGGAATTTGAACGCAAGCAACAGGCTCTTTTACAGGAGCGCGAAGCCTTACGCAATTCACAAATCGGAGCGGTCAAGCGCCAGCTCCAGCGTGAAGAGCAGCAAATTCAAAACCAAGCTCGTCAATCAACTCTAGTCACTAAAAATAAGGTGCTTAAGGAAATCTTTAAGTCTGCCCAAGAAACCATGGAAAATTGGGAGGGTCAAAAGCAGGCTGATTTTATCAGTAAACTCTTGGCTCGTTACCAAGGGCAGGCTATCCGTGTCCAATTTGGACAGCTGACTCTTGATAAGCTAAGTCAAGAAGATTTAGCCGGTTTGAAGGCTTCTGTCCCACAAGCTAAGTTTGTGGCTGAGGGTCTTTCTCAAGAGGCTGGTATCGTTGTGACAGCAGGTCAGGTTGATGATAACTATCTCTTCAGCCGCCTCGTTGATTCCCTGTGGAATCAAGAATCTTACCGCATGGCGACTGCAATTTTCACTGAGGAATAGGAGGTTTGATATGGACTCAACCCTATTCTCCCAAATCAATACAACCATCTCTGTTCGCGAAAGTCGTCTCCTGACACCTGAGCAATTTCAAGCTCTCTTGCAGGCTAAGGATAATGACGCTTGCGCACAGGTCTTGCAGGGAACAGTTTACCAGTTAGAGGCCCAAGACCTCTCTGACCTCAATAAGATTGAGACTGCCCTTATGAAGCAGTTGTTTCATGATTATAAGTGGGCCGTTCAAGAGGCTCCCGTGAAAGAAGTAGTGCAGCTCTTTTCGCTCCGCTATACCTATCATAACCTCAAGGTTCTTCTCAAGGCCAAGGCAAGAGAAGCATCGCTCAATCATCTCTTAATACCAATCGGTGCCTATTCACTTGAAGCACTGGAGCACTTGGTCGTAACCCTATCTGATGATATGGTACCAAGCTTCATGCAGGAAGAAGTTTTGGCGACTTGGAATGAATTTCAGGACTACCACGATGTTCGAGTTATCGAGATTGGGATGGACCTGGCTTATTTCAAACACCTCAAACGTCTTTTGGACGTCTTGGATGAGCCTGAGTTTGAACAACTGGTTACTCTCATGATTGATTTTTATAACATGACAACGGTCAAACGTGGTCTGGACCAAGGTAAACCGCGTTCCTTTATCTACCAACTGGTCTCAGATGAAGGTACGCAAAATGGGAAAGGCTATCGCAAGCTGATTGAGAATACTGAACTGGCAAGCTGGTTCAACCAAGTCAATCCAGATAGCTTTGCTATGGACCTAAAAACCTATGAAGAAGCCATGGCAGCAGGGACGATTACCAGTGCCCAGTTGGAATATCTGCATGATGTGCTGATCTTCAAACTGCTGGATCAGGCCCGTTATCAGGCTGATAGCCCCTTGGCTCTGGCTCGTTACCTTTTTGGGAAAGAGTTGGAGGTGAAGAATCTCCGACTGATCTTGGCTGGACGGGATAATAATCTGTCAGAGGAACAAATCACAGAAAGGATGAGACCGATTTATGGCCAATAAAACCTATAAAATTGGGGTTGTCGGCAATCGCGACGCCATCTTGCCCTTTCAGATGATTGGCTTTCAGACCTTTCCGGTGTCAGAACCCCAGCAAGCGACCAATACATTGAGACATCTAGCGATGAATGATTTTGGAATCATCTACCTGACCGAAGACATTGCGGCAGAAATTCCGGAAACCATTCGCTATTACGACAGCCAAGTGACCCCGGCGGTTATTCTAATTCCGACCCACAAGGGGAACACAGGATTGGCATTACAAAGGCTGCAGGACAATGTCGATAAGGCAGTCGGACAAAATATTTTATAAAGGAGGAAGCAAGCTTGAAACAAGGAAAAATTATTAAAGTTTCAGGTCCCCTGGTTGTAGCATCAGGGATGGAAGAAGCCAATATCCAAGATATTTGCCGGGTTGGTAATCTAGGTTTGATTGGTGAAATCATCGAGATGCGTCGGGACGAGGCTTCCATTCAAGTTTACGAAGAAACATCTGGTTTGGCTCCTGGTGAGCCTGTTGTAACGACCGGTAGCCCTCTCTCTGTTGAGTTGGGACCTGGTTTGATTTCACAAATGTTTGACGGGATTCAACGTCCCCTTGAAGCTTTCAAGGAACAAACCCAATCTGATTTCTTGATCAGAGGGGTTGACTTGCCAAACTTGGACCGTGAGGTTAAATGGACCTTCACACCAAGCGTAGAAGTGGGACAAGAAGTCTCTGCCGGAGACATCCTGGGAACAGTTCAAGAGACTAAGGTTGTTGAGCACCGAATCATGGTGCCCCATCGTGTCGCTGGTAAGGTTGTTGCTATTGAGGCAGGTGACTTTGCGGTTGCCGATACGGTTTACCGTATCGAACAGACTGACGGTTCTATCTTTGAAGGAACGCTTCTTCAAAAATGGCCAGTTCGGGCACCACGTCCAGTCAGTCAAAAATTGATTCCGGTTGAGCCTCTTGTTACTGGGCAACGGGTAATTGATACCTTCTTCCCTGTTACCAAGGGTGGGGCTGCTGCCGTTCCAGGTCCATTCGGAGCCGGTAAGACTGTCGTGCAGCACCAGGTTGCCAAGTTTGCTAACGTGGACATCGTTATCTACGTTGGTTGTGGTGAACGTGGAAATGAGATGACCGACGTTCTGAACGAGTTCCCAGAGTTGATTGACCCAGCAACGGGTGAGTCTATCATGGAACGGACTGTTCTGATTGCCAACACTTCAAACATGCCCGTAGCGGCCCGTGAGGCTTCTATCTATACGGGTATTACCATTGCTGAATATTTCCGCGATATGGGATACAACGTTGCCATCATGGCTGACTCGACTTCTCGCTGGGCCGAAGCCCTCCGTGAAATGTCTGGTCGTCTAGAAGAAATGCCTGGTGATGAAGGATACCCAGCCTACCTCGGAAGTCGTATTGCTCAGTACTACGAACGTGCAGGTCGTGTACAGGCCATCGGTAGTCCAGGTCGTGAAGGAACCATTACTGCGATTGGTGCCGTGTCACCTCCAGGGGGAGATATCTCTGAGCCTGTTACCCAAAATACCCTTCGTATCGTTAAGGTATTCTGGGGCTTGGATGCACCGCTTGCCCAACGCCGCCACTTCCCAGCCATCAACTGGTTGTCTTCTTACTCGCTTTATCTGGATGAAGTTGGTCAATACATCAACAAACGTGAAAAAGTGCAGTGGGCAGAAAAAGTGACTAAGGCCATGAATATTTTGCAAAAAGAGTCTGAGCTGGAAGAAATCGTGCGTTTGGTCGGGATTGACTCGCTTTCAGAGCGTGACCGCTTGACCATGAATACTGCCCGTCAGATTCGTGAAGACTACCTGCAACAAAACGCCTTTGATTCTGTCGACACCTTTACGTCATTCCGCAAACAGGTTGCCATGTTGTCTAACATTTTGACTTTTGAAGAAGAGGCAGAGCGTGCCTTGGAATTGGGTGCTTACTTTACTGAACTGATGGATGGAACGGTTGTTTTACGTGACCGTATCGCCCGTTCAAAATTCATCTCCGAAGATCGTGTTGAAGAGATTGAGGTCCTGTCTCAAACCATCAAGGACGAAATTCACGAAATTGTAGCAAAAGGAGGAATGGACCATGGAACTTATTAAAGAATACCGCACGGTCAGCGAAGTCGTTGGTCCCTTGATGATTGTCGACCAGGTTGAGGGTGTTCAATATAATGAACTGGTTGAAATCAAACTCCACAATGGTGATGTCCGCCAAGGTCAGGTCCTGGAAGTTCATGAAGACAAGGCAATGGTCCAACTCTTTGAGGGTTCTACTGGAATCAACCTAGCCAAGGCCAAGGTTCGCTTCACTGGTCATCCACTGGAATTGCCAGTGTCTGAGGACATGGTTGGACGGATCTTTAACGGGATGGGAAAACCAATTGACGGCGGACCAGATTTGATCCCTGAGAAATACTTGGACATTGATGGTCAGGCCATCAACCCAGTGTCTCGTGACTATCCAGATGAGTTTATCCAAACAGGAATCTCAGCCATCGACCACCTCAACACCTTGGTTCGTGGCCAAAAATTACCAATCTTCTCTGGTTCTGGTCTGCCTCACCAGGAGTTGGCGGCGCAGATTGCCCGTCAAGCGACGGTACTTAATTCTGATGAAGGCTTTGCCGTGGTCTTTGCGGCCATGGGTGTAACTTTTGAAGAAGCAGAATTCTTCATGAATGACCTGCGTGAGACAGGGGCTATTGATCGCTCAGTTCTCTTTGTTAACTTGGCCAATGACCCTGCCATCGAGCGGATTGCGACACCACGGATTGCTTTGACAACGGCTGAGTACCTGGCCTATGAAAAAGGCATGCACGTCCTCGTTATCATGACGGATATGACCAACTATGCGGAAGCCCTGCGTGAAGTCTCAGCGGCCCGCCGTGAGGTTCCAGGTCGTCGTGGTTACCCAGGTTACCTCTATACTAACCTCTCAACCCTCTATGAACGTGCGGGTCGTTTGGTCGGCAAGAAAGGGTCTGTGACACAGATTCCGATTTTGACCATGCCTGAGGACGATATCACTCACCCAATCCCTGACTTGACAGGTTACATCACGGAAGGACAGGTTATCCTTTCTCATGATCTCTACAATTCAGGCTACCGTCCACCGATTAACGTTTTGCCATCCCTCTCTCGTCTTAAGGACAAGGGTTCAGGTGAAGGCAAGACCCGTGGCGACCATGCACCGACTATGAACCAACTCTTTGCGGCTTACGCCCAAGGGAAGCAGGCCAAGGAACTTGCGGTCGTTTTGGGAGAATCTGCCCTGTCTGAGACTGACCGTCTCTATGTTAAGTTCACGGATCGCTTTGAAAAAGAGTACATCAACCAAGGTTTCCAAACCAACCGTACCATTCAAGAAACCCTTGATTTGGGCTGGGACCTCCTGTCAATCTTGCCGCGTACAGAACTGAAGCGGATTAAGGACGACATGATTGACCAGTATTTGCCAAATCTCCAAAAGGCTACGGACCAGGAAGCTTAGCCATCCCTGACGATAGAAGATAGGCCTCAGTCACCTACAGATTTGTAGTTAGCTGTTGAGTAGATCTTCTATGGTTCCCGGGGAAAATAGCAGAGCAACCCAGTCTAACCCTAGTAGAAAAGGAGAAACATATGGCGAGATTGAATGTCAAACCGACACGGATGGAGCTCAATAACCTCAAAGCCAGGTTAAAAACAGCTGTGCGTGGCCACAAACTCCTCAAGGACAAGCGGGATGAACTCATGCGTCGCTTCATCGAACTGGTCAAGGAAAACAATGTCCTTCGCCGAGATGTTGAAGCTGCCCTAGCTCAGAATATGCAAGACTTTGTCATGGCCAAGTCTTTGGAAAATGATCTCATGGTCCAAGAAATCTTTGCCGTACCGACTAAAGAAGTCAAGCTCTTTATTGAGCAGGAGAATATCATGAGTGTCACGGTACCTAAGATGCACACTCAGGTAGACAATCCCCAGGACGATGATGACGGTGATGTCGTTTACTCCTATCTGTCCTCCAATAGCCAGATGGACCATACCATTAACAGCATGGAGCAGCAGTTAGATAAACTCCTCCGTTTAGCGGAAATCGAAAAAACCTGCCAACTGATGGCAGAAGAACTAGAGAAAACCCGCCGTCGGGTTAATGGTCTGGAGTATATGACCATCCCGCAACTGCAGGAAACCATCCATTATATTGAAATGAAACTGGAAGAAGCAGAACGAGCCAACCTCGTCCGCATCATGAAGGTGAAATAAGAGACAAACCAGGTTGTTCATCACGTATGAGTAACCTGGTTTTTATGTTATAATAGTTACAATCTAAACGTTTTCATACAAGATAAAATCCATTCAAAAGGAGTTAACAATGTCTAAACACTATCTTTCCATCGATGTCGGTGGGACTTTGATTAAATATGCCTTGATGGATGAGACAGGAGCAGTGCTTGACAGTGCTTCGCGTCCGACACCAGCCATTTCCTTTCAGCCCACCGCTGAAGAGAAGGCCCAGGGGCGTCAGGATTTTGAGAATGCCTTAACAGAGATTTACAAGCAGTATGCAGGTGATCTTTTTGGGATTGCCTTGTCTTGTCCCGGTAAGGTAGATACGGCTGAGGGAGTGATCTACTATGGTGGAGCCCTGCCCTATCTTCATGAATTTCCTGCTCAAACCTTTCTTGAGGAACTGTCAGGACTTCCAGCCATCGTACTCAATGATGGCAAGGCGGCGGCCTTGGCAGAGTTTTGGAATGGTGGTCTTGTTGGTGTAAACAATGGGTCAGTTCTGATTTTGGGGACTGGTCTTGGGGGCGGTCTCATTCTCAATGGTCAATTGCATCAAGGAAGTCATTTCCAGGCCGGTGAGCTCTCCATGCTCAATTTTGATGATAAAACCTTTAAACTGGAAGAGGCTGCAGGTATGAAATATTCTCCAGTTCAGATGATTATGGCCATAGCAGAGCAGTTAGGGCTAGAGGACAAGAAGGATGGGATTGCCGTCTTTGAAGCGATCAATGCTAGGGATGAGCGTGCCTGGCCAATTTTCCAGGACTTCTGTCGCCATATTGCCATTGTTATCTACAACCAGCAGGCTATTGTGGACCTGAAACGGGTCGTCATCGGTGGTGGTATCTCAGCCCAGCCCATTGTTGTTGAAGAAATTCGCCGTCAGTATCGAGACTTGCTAGGTAAGCTTGAGATTTTTGGGGATATGATTACGCCTGTAGAGATTGAGGCCTGCCATTATGTTGGGACTTCCAACCTGGTTGGGGCTCTTTATCAGTTATTATTAGAAGAGGGCAAGCATGCGGCTGGATAAGTTTTTAAGTGAAGTGGGACTGGGCAGTCGAACTGAGGTCAAAGCCCTTCTCAAGAAAAAGCAAATCATGGTCAATGGCAAGGTCAAGACTTCTCCCAAGTCCCAGATTGATGAAACGCGAGATCAGGTGACCTATCAGGGACAAGAGTTGTCATATGAAAAGTATGTCTACTATCTACTCAATAAGCCCAAGGGAGTCATTTCTGCGACGGACGACCCTAAGCATCGGACGGTTCTGGATCTCTTAGATGACCGTGCTCGACAAAAGGAAGTCTTCCCAGTTGGTCGGCTGGACAAGGACACACATGGACTCTTATTGTTGACCAACAATGGTCAATTGGCCTATGCCATGCTGTCTCCGAAAAAGCATGTAGATAAGGTCTACGAAGCAGAGATCTCAGGTCTTATGACGGACCAGGATGTCAAGATTTTTGCTGACGGCATCAAGCTTAGTGACCATGACTGCCAGCCAGCTCTGCTATCGATCATAAGTAGTGATGAGACAAGCCAAACTTGTTGTGTGCAGATTACTATCCGTGAAGGCAAGTTTCACCAAGTCAAGCGGATGGTGGCTGCCTGTGGCAAGGAGGTGACGGACCTCAAACGTCTATCCATGGGCCCGCTGGTACTAGATGAGCATTTGGCATTGGGGCTTTATCGTTCGCTGACCAGTGAAGAGTTGGAGAGTTTGCAGATCTTTGGTGTAGAATTATAAGGAGTTCTTGATGACGGTTGTGATTAAAGAAGCTGAATTAGGTTTAACGGAAGATTTATTTGCCCTCTATGTCGATGCAGGTTGGACCATCTACACAGAGCAGAGGGATATGTTGGAGAAAGCTTTTGCCCATTCCCTTAAGGTATATGTGGCTCAGGTTGGTCAGGATGTGGTTGGCTTGATACGTGTTGTTGGGGATGGTCATTCGGTGGTGTTTGTTCAGGACTTAATTGTCCGTTCGGACTACCAACGTCAGGGGATTGGTCGAAGATTGCTCGAGCAGGTTTTTGAAACCTATCAGAATGTCTATCAGCTCCATCTGATGACAGAGGACAGTGAGAAGACCATTCAGTTTTACACCTCCCTTGGAATGGTAAGAGATAGTGAGATTGGCTGCGCTGCTTTTTCAAAATACCATTAATAGCTTGCGGAATAGAAAAATCCTTCTCAAATTTAATGAGAAGGATTTTTGAATACTGATGTGAAACGATTTTAGATAGCCCATTCTCCACCACGGAAGATTGGAACAACTTGTCCATCAGCTGTGATACCGTCGATGTCCATTTGGTCAGAACCAATCATGAAGTCAACGTGAGCAGTAGAGCGGTTGAGCCCAGCTTCCTTGAGTTCTTCTTGAGTCATTTCTGTTCCACCTTGCACTGAGAAGGCGTAGGCTGAACCGATGGCCAAGTGGTTTGAGGCATTTTCATCAAAGAGAGTATTGAAGAAGGTTAGGCCAGACAAGGAAATTGGAGTTTTATGAGGAACGAGGGCCACTTCACCGAGTGAACGAGCACCATCATTTTCTTCGATCAGGCGTTTGAGGGTTTCTTCCCCTTTTTCTGCCTTAACGTCGACAATTTGCCCATCTTTGAAGGTGAAGGTCATGTTTTCAATAACGACCCCGGCATAGCTGAGCGGTTTTGTTGATGAGACAACGCCGTCTGCTCGACGGTAGTCAGGTGCACAGAAGACTTCTTCAGTTGGCATGTTGGCGATGAATTTTTCGCCTTGAGCGTTGAAGCTACCAGCTGCCTGCCAGTTGTGGTTTTTCGGCATGCCCAATGTCAGGTCTGTACCAGGAGCAGTGTAGTGAAGGGCGTCAAATTGCCACTTGTTAAGGAGATCTGATTTTTCAGTCAGGCGAGCTTCGTGTTCATCCCAAGATTGGATTGGGTCTTCATCGTAGACACGGTTCATCTTAAAGATGGCATCCCAGAGTGCATCAACTTGCTCTTCTTCGGTAGCCAAATTTGGGAAGACCATAGCTGCCCATTCTGGTCCAGAGGCAGCAACCAAATTCCAGCTGACTTGGTTTGACTGAGTTGCGATGCGTTGGTTGGCAAGGGCGATAGAAGTTGCACGTGTGCTTTCTTGCAAACGGTCTGGGTCAACGCTGGCAAAGACGTTTGGATCAGCTGAGCGAACAACCAAACGACTTGCTTTTTTCTCTAAGAAATAGTCAGATTTAGCAACCACATAGTCTGGGACGTTTGCAATACGCTCTTGATCCGCATGAAGCAATTTTGCCTTGGTGATTTGGTCGTCGGTGTAGTCAACAACGACTTCAGCAGCTCCGTAGGCGTAGGCTTTTTCAGTCAAAAGACGGGCAAAGGCTGCTTGAGCTACATCAATCGAGATAATGACAGTATGTCCTTTTTGGACGTTGATGCCTTTTGCGATGAGTAGCTCTGCGTATTTTTCTAAATGTTGGTCAAAGTTAGGTAAAACCATGATGTCCTCCCGAGTATCATATATTAACAGTAACTACTTTACCATAAAAAGCGATAAGAAACAATGATTGACTGCCTTTGAAGACGAGTTCTAGCTTGATAAATGGTTGGAATCGTGATAAGATAGGGAAGTAAAAACTCAACAGAAGTAGGTAAAAAAATGGCATTTGGTGATAATGGTCCACGTAAAAAAACAGCATTTGAAAAATTAACCATGGTTTTGGTTATCGTCATGTTAGTGGCGACCCTCGGTGCACTTGTTGTTAGCGCCGTGAGTGCATTTATGTAGGACTCAAGGGCTGGTTTCTGTCAGCTCTTATTTGTTGCAATGGCGGAGCTGGAGTTCTGATGAGTTAAGTCTAACCTTAAATGTCGCCTCTTGCAAAATGATTAAATGAAAGTATAGGAAGAAAAGATGAGTATGTTTTTAGATACGGCCAAGATTAGTGTACATGCGGGCCGTGGTGGCGATGGCATGGTGGCCTTTCGCCGTGAAAAGTATGTCCCAGACGGAGGTCCTTGGGGGGGTGACGGCGGTCGCGGTGGCGATGTCATTTTCTTGGTAGATGAGGGCTTACGTACCCTGATGGATTTTCGTTATAATCGGAAGTTTAAGGCCCAAAGCGGTGAAAAGGGCATGACCAAGGGGATGCACGGTAAGGGAGCCAAAGACCTTTACGTCAAGGTCCCACCTGGAACGACGGTTCGCGACGCTGAGACTGGCAAGGTTCTGACAGACCTCGTTGAGCATGGTCAGGAATTTACAGTTGCCCGCGGTGGCCGCGGTGGCCGTGGAAATATTCGCTTTGCCACTCCTCGCAACCCAGCGCCAGAAATTGCAGAAAATGGAGAGCCAGGCGAAGAGCGTCAACTGGAGTTGGAATTGAAAATTCTAGCGGATGTTGGTTTAGTTGGTTTCCCGTCTGTTGGAAAATCGACGCTCCTCAGTGTTGTATCAGCAGCTAAGCCTAAAATTGGTGCCTACCATTTCACGACAATTGTTCCAAATATCGGTATGGTGAGGACCAAGTCTGGTGAGAGTTTTGTTATGGCCGACCTACCTGGTTTGATTGAAGGAGCCCATCAAGGTGTTGGTCTGGGAACTCAGTTCCTCCGTCATATTGAGCGGACACGTGTCATCCTCCATGTGATTGACATGTCCGGTTCCGAAGGGCGTGATCCTTATGAGGATTATGTGGCCATTAACCATGAGCTAGAGTCCCATAATCTCCGCCTGATGGAACGTCCACAACTGATTGTAGCCAACAAGATGGACATGCCTGAGGCGGCTGAGAATCTGGAAATATTCAAGGAAAAACTGGCTGCAGAATATGATGAATTTGAGGAAGTGCCACGTATTTTCCCAATTTCAGGGATTGCACACCAGGGCTTGGATTCGCTTTTAGATGCGACAGCTGACTTGCTTGACCAAACGGACGAGTTCTTGCTCTATAACGAAGAAGATCTATATCAGGAAGAAGAAGCTTATTATGGTTTCAATCCAGATGAAAAATCATTCGTCATTACCCGTGATGATGATGCGACCTGGGTACTTTCTGGTGAGAAATTGGAGAAACTCTTTATCATGACCAACATGGAACGCGACGAGTCTATCATGAAATTCGCCCGCCAGCTCCGTGGTATGGGAGTTGATGAAGCCCTCCGTGAACGAGGAGCCAAAGATGGAGACATCGTTCGACTTGGCAACTTCGAATTTGAGTTTGTGGATTAACGTAGCGCTGTTCATTGATGGCAGAGCCCTCTAATGAGCAGACTGCAATCGCTATGGCGACTTGCCTAGCTACCTTACTAACTTCGCAAAATCGGTAATATCGACCGATTTTGCTAGGTGTCGTAGCTGATTACTTATCTAACAAATGATAATGCAAGTAGCAGGACAGAGAACCTTATTAACCCGAACTCGAGATGCCTAAGTAAGGTTGGGCTGGGTGACCAATTAAATTGAGTCCAGAACTAGAAGAGCGAGGCGGTTCTAAGGACTTTCTTAAGTTATATTGATAGACTCAAACGTTCTCTAGTTCTAGAGTTTATCGCTTTGCTATTGTGCAACATGAAAGGAAGTGAAGATGGGAGACAAGCCGATATCCTTTAAAGATAAGGATGGAAATTTTGTATCTGCTGCGGATGTGTGGAATCCGACCAAGTTGGAGGAACTGTTTAATCGCCTCAACCCCAATCGGAAATTCCGCTTGGAACGTGAGCGACTGGCAAAAGAAGCAGAAGCAAGTGAAGAGTAAGATAAAGCCATTCCTGATTTTGGGAATGGCTTTTCTAGTAGTTGAATTAAGTTTAAATGACTAAATGTTAAGATTTTCTACTCACTAAAATCTGAATAAACAGGGGAGATTAACACAGACATGAGAAAGTTAAGCAAGGATAGCTAACGCCTTATAGTTTTGATTTTATAAGAGTTTCAGTTTAACAAGTCCTCAATATCTATCTGCAAAAGAGTGGATTTGTTTAACTCGTAAACGTGCTGGCAGAGGGAATTGATGAAGGTTCTATCATGAGAAACGGTCAGGATGGCACCAGGAAAATCCTTAAGAAGTTTACGGATTTCGGGCTGGGAAGTTGGAGAAAAATGCCTGGTCGGTTCATCCAGTAACAAGACGTTATTTTTCTCTAGAACCATCTTGCAGAGGAAAAGTTTGGCTTTTTGTCCGCCTGATAGGTCAGCAATGGTATGGGTGATTTCCTGGCGGGTGAATTGGAGGCTGGCTAATGTCGTCCGAATGATTTCCTGACTGGCTGAATGAGCAAGAAACTGGAGAGGTGTCTCTGTCATGACTAATGAATCTTCATAGTTCTGAGGCATATAGCCTAGAGAAATTTTGGGCTTCCGACTCAGGTCCTTCAAAATCTTTTTGAGAAGGAGAGATTTCCCGATACCGTTTTGGCCAATGACAGCTACCTTATCTTGTCCACGCATGGTAAAGGATAGGTTTTGGCCTGTGACCAAGACTTCATGATCATAGTGGATGAGGGTGCTACTTGCAGGGAGTGGTTGGACCTCCTGAAAAAAGAGGTTGACTTGGTCCAGTTCATCAGGAATGGCATGGAAGGACTCAGCTTCACGCTCAAAACGTTTCTCCTGAGCCTGCAGAGTGCGATACTTTTTAGCGAGGAGGCGACCTGCGGTAGAATTCTTCGTGTCCTCCAACTGATGACGAACCGCAGACATTTGGCGATTGAGCTTGTCCGTCCGTTTGGCCTGTTTTTCGCGTTCCTTGTTGGCCAGCTGACCTTGCCTGATATAGGTTGCCTCCCTTGTTTCCTTATAGGTTTGATAGGACATGGCAGAGCTGGTCGTCTTGGCTTCTCTGCGCTTTTTGACCTGCTCGAGATGGATGATGTGTGTTGCCGTTGCTCCCAGCAAATCCTCGTCGTGAGAAATGTAGACAAGGGTTAGCGGTGTCGTTTTTATAAAGCCTTTTAACCAGGTGACGGACTCTAAATCCAAGTTACTGGAAGGTTTATCTAGAAAGAGGATATCGGGGTTCTGAGCTAATAATTTAAGAAGTTGAATCTTGATTTTCTCACCACCAGATAGCTGTCGAACGGTCTGCTTGGTATTATCGAGACGGGAAGCTTCAAAGTTTAAAGTTCCAGCTAGTTGATAGAGCTGATTAAAATCAAAAATGGCATAATCTATATCTTTGTAGATAAAATCAGAGAGAGTCAGGTCTAAATCCTGCTCTGCTATGGCTTGGGGAAGATAGGCCGGCGCTTGAAATTGCCGGATAACCTCGCCCTCAACAGCTGTATAGGACTGAATGAGTTCAGGCTTATAGAGGTGCTTCAGCAGTGTAGACTTACCAGTGCCCTCTTCGCCTATAATAGCAACCTTATCGCCATGGTTAATGGATATGGATAGGTCAGTAATGAGTGGGTGCAAGTCTTTGAGATGATGGATAGACAAGTGTTTGGTCTGTAGCATAGTAATCTCCTTTTCTGGTACATAAAAACCCTACTGTTATCCAGTAGGGTAAAAGAAAAGGGCGAAATTAATCTGCTGAGGACAACTCAGGACTAGGGATAGCTCAAAAGACTACACCAAAAAACATTAAAACACGGAGTTTCGCACACTCAAAATAACCATACTAGATAAGAACATCAAGTTGATTATTTTGTGCTCATGGCGATCCTCCTCTTTAGCTTTTGAATTATAGTATCATTTTTTGGAAACGCTGTCAAGTTTTTGTGGAAGAAAAAGCAAGCCCGAAAGCTTGCTTATGATGCTTAGACATTTAAGACCTTGTCCAAGAATTCCACGAGACGTGGGTGTTTTGGATGATCAAAGATTTCTTCGGGTGTTCCGTCCTCAAGGAACTGACCACCATCGGTGAAGATAACGCGGTTAGCTACCTGACGGGCAAATCCCATCTCATGAGTAACAATCAACATGGTCATCCCTTGCTTAGCCAAATCTTTCATAACGTTAAGAACGTCACCGACCATCTCAGGGTCAAGGGCAGAAGTTGGCTCGTCGAAGAGCATGATGTCTGGGTTCATGGCCAAGCTTCGTGCGATAGCCACACGTTGCTTTTGCCCACCTGAGAGACTTTCAGGGAAGGCATCGGCCTTGTCGGCTAGGCCAACTTTTTCTAAGAGTTCTTTGGCATTAGCATTCGCAGCTTCCTTGCTTTGCTTGCCGAGCTCAACTGGCGCAAAGGTAATATTGTCAATTACAGACATGTGAGGGAAGAGGTTGAAGTGTTGGAATACCATTCCGATATTCTCACGCGCCTTATCGATGTCCACATCAGGATTTGATAGTTCAAATCCGTCAACGACAACCTTACCTGAGGTAATGGTTTCCAGGAGGTTGAGGGTGCGGAGGAAGGTGGACTTCCCTGATCCTGAAGGGCCGATAATGCAGACTACATCCCCCTCATAAAATTTGGCATCAATTCCTTTCAGAACCTCATTTTTACCATAGTATTTGTGGAGGTCTTGAACGTCAATTTTTAATTCTTTCATTACTTAGCCCTCTTTTCTAAACGTTTGGCCAAACGGGTCAAGAGTGTGATGATGACCAGATACATGATGGCCAAGATTGCATACATACGGAAGGATTGGTAGTTCCGTGCAATGATAATCTTACCAGCTTGGAAGAGTTCCACTAGACCAATAGCGGAGATTATGGTTGTATCCTTAAGTGTGATAACAAATTGGTTGATAAAGTTTGGCAACATCAGTTTAGTTGCTTGAGGCAGGATAACCTTGCGCATAGTAGTGCCATAAGAAACACCCAAGGATCGAGATGCTTCCATCTGCCCTGTCGGAACAGCTTCGATACCACCGCGAACAATCTCCGCGATATAGGCACCTGAGTTAAGTGAGAGAGCGATAACCCCGGCTACAAAGTCATTGATTGGACTTTGGTTACCAGTGATGGATTCAATTAAGTTTGGAATTCCCCAGTAGATAAAGGCAGCTACAATCATGAGTGGGATACCACGGATGACGTCTACAAAGACAGAAGATAGGATGCGGAGCCCTTTGACTGGACTAACTGCAAACATCCCGAAGATAATCCCGATCACAATAGCGATGGCAAAGGAAATGAGTGCCAGAGCCACGGTAGAGCCAAGACCAGTTAAGAGTTGGCTGTAGTTGTTTTTCAAGAGACCAACAATTGTTGTTTCGTCAACTGTTGATGTCGTTGCACTTGACTCACTATCCTCTGTGGAGAAGTAGTTGTCGATAATTTTGTCGTATTCACCAGATTCCACCAAGGCAGCAAGACCATTGTTGAACATTTCAATCAATTCAGGGTTGCTGCCTTTTTTAACAGCGAAACCATATTCACCAGAAGGTTCACCAGCAATTGGTGTATCAAATTGACGGCCTTGTTGGATAGCATAGCGAAGCACTGCTTCATCATCCATGAGGGCATCAATAGAACCAGAGTTCAAACTGTCGTACATGGTTGAAGCCTCATCAAAGGCCTTTAGTGTATAGCCATATTGGCTGGCATGTTCTTCAAACCAAGCGTAAGAAGAGGTACCATTCTTGGCCCCAACTGTTTTACCAGCTAAGTCCTCGTAGCTTGCAATATCGCTACCTGATTTGACAGCCATAAGGATGTTAGAGGTGTAATAGGCATCTGAGAAATCAAAGATTTCCTTGCGGGCATCTGTGATGGACATTCCTGCAATCACGGCGTCCGCTTGACCAGCTTGGACCGTGTTAAGCGCAGCATCAAAACCTGGGTTTTGGATGGTAATGGTAAATCCTTGTTGAGCAGCAATTGTCTTAATCAATTCCATATCGATACCGACATATTCGCCAGCATCATTTTGGAATTCAAAGGGAGCAAAGGATGAATCGGCAACAATTGTATAGGAAGATTTGATTGGAGTTGCCTTGGCAGAAGCGTCTCCTGTAAGTGTCAAGCTAGAACCATATTTTGAGTCTGAATTACTCGTCTCGGTGCTTTCTCCTGTCCATTTAGCAATGATGGCGTCTAAAGAGCCGTCAGCTTTCATCTCAGCGAGAGCAGTGTTGAAGTCTTCTACAAGGTACTCATACGAGCTTCCTTTTTTAACGGCAAAACCAAAGGAACCGATTTTTTCACCTTCGATATTAATGGCTAAATCTTGGCCTTGGCTAATGGCATACTGAACAACTGCCTTGTCATCCATAGCAGCGTCAACTGCACCAGATGCAAGAGAGGTATACATGGTATCACCAGTATCGTAGGTCTTAATGGTAAAACCGTACTTATCCTTGTTTTTTTCAAGGAAGGTTTGGGCAACGGTACCATTTTTGACTCCGACAACCTTACCTTTGAGTTGGCTGTAATCAGAGATTGAGTTGGCGCCTGTCGTCACGAGGATAATCTCAGTATCAAAGTAAGGGTCTGAGAAGGTGAAGACTTTTTTACGTTCCTCTGTAATGGTAGTTCCTGCCATGAGGGCGTCAGCTTGTCCAGATTGAACGGCGTTGACCGCAGCGTCAAAGCCAGGGAAAGTCTTGTTGACTGTCCAACCAGCGCGCTTAGCAACGGCATCGATAATTTCGACGTCAATACCTTTATAGGTTTGGTCAGCATCTTTAAATTCGAAGGGGGCATATGTTGAGTCAAGGGCGATATCAATAGTATCGTCAGCGGCAACAGTTTTTCCACCCAAGATGAAAAATACTGAAAAAATGGCTAGCATAAATGCATAAATGCGTTTCTTCATGTTAGTCTCCTTTCAAAAATTAGTCCCATTATATCAGAAATCTTTAGGGTAAGCAACTTTAATGCAATTTCATGTTATATTTTATAACACAAAAAAACAAGAGCGGTGACTCATAAAGTCTTGACTTTTATCGGTTGTAAAACTATAATTGTATTAAATAAATAAAACAAAAGGAGTTTTAGGATGAACAAGCGAATGTTAGAAGCCCCAACTCTGCTTTATGTCAAATGGCCAATCTGGGTTTTAGTGCCCGTAGCCCTAGCCATGGTAGAAGTATTTTTCTTTTTAGGGAGTACCCTGTACTATATATTATTTGGAATAGTTGCTGGAATTTATGTTGGGATTACTCAAAATGTGTCCCTCTTTACGACGGGTGGGATACCTTTGCATGTCGAATTATTGGCTTTCTTGGCTGTTTCCCTTTTACTCTTTGCTTGGGTCAAATGGGCTGAAAAGCGTCCAATTGTCAGTCTAGGATTCTTCAAGGAAAATTGGTTTAAGGAACTAAGCCTTGGCTTTCTCATTGGTGGCCTCATGTTTAGTTTATCCTTGCTCTTCGTTTATCTTTTTGGTGGAGTTAAGCTCGCAGGAGTGGATTTTTCTGCTGGTACCATTGGTTTTGTGATGTCCATTATTCCGTTTTGGCTCATTCAGGGTGGGACAGAGGAGCTGCTGACACGGGGCTGGCTCCTGCCGATTTTGAACAAGCGGACCAATTTGGCCTGGGCCATTGGACTCAGTAGTTCCTTGTTTGGTGTCATGCATTTGGGCAACGATAACGTGACGGTTCTATCTATTGTCAGTATCATCCTCTCTGGGGTGACCATGGCGCTTTACATGCTCAAGCGAGATAATATCTGGGGTGTCGTTGGCCTCCATGCGGCTTGGAATTTCTTCCAGGGTAATATCTATGGGGTTTCGGTCTCTGGTTCAGAGGCAGGGAATTCTCTCTTGCATTTTGCGACACAGACTGGTGTACCGGATTGGCTGTCCGGGGGTCAATTTGGGATTGAAGGTAGTCTCTTCGCCAGTTTGGTTGAATTAGCCTTCATCGCTTACTTTGCCTATGGACTCATGGCAGAGCGGAAAAAATAGTAAATTTGTAGATACAGGCTGACCATGCTCAGCCTTTTTCTATGGTAAAAAATAGCCCTAACTATGGTAAAATAAAAGGATAACGTCTGAAAGAAGTATAGCTATGATTGAACGCAAAACCGATAACCAATTTAAATTAGTTTCCAAATACTCTCCCTCTGGTGACCAACCTCAGGCCATTGAGCAGCTAGTGGACAATATCGAGGGAGGCGAGAAGGCCCAAATCCTCATGGGGGCGACAGGAACCGGAAAGACCTACACCATGAGCCAGGTCATTGCCCGTGTCAATAAGCCGACCCTAGTCATCGCCCACAATAAGACCCTGGCCGGTCAGCTTTACGGGGAATTCAAGGAGTTTTTCCCAGACAATGCGGTCGAGTACTTCGTGTCCTACTATGACTACTACCAGCCCGAGGCCTATGTGCCGTCCAGCGATACCTACATCGAGAAGGACAGTGCGGTCAATGACGAGATTGACAAGCTCCGCCACTCAGCGACTTCAGCCCTCCTGGAGCGTAATGATGTCATTGTTGTGGCCTCTGTCTCTTGTATATACGGTTTGGGGTCGCCCAAAGAATACTCTGACAGCGTGGTTAGTCTGCGACCTGGACAGGAGATTTCCCGTGACCAGCTCTTGAATGACCTAGTCGATATCCAGTTTGAGCGCAACGACATTGACTTCCAACGGGGGCGCTTCCGTGTGCGGGGTGATGTGGTGGAAATCTTTCCGGCCAGCCGAGACCAGCATGCCTTTCGGGTAGAGCTTTTCGGGGATGAGATTGATCGAATCACGGAGATTGAGAGTCTGACCGGTCGCAAGTTAGGCGAGGTTTCTCACCTGTCGATCTTTCCTGCCACCCACTTCATGACTAACGATGAGCATATGGAGCATGCCATTGCCCAGATTCAGGCGGAAATGGAAGCCCAAGTCAAGCTCTTTGAGTCTGAGGGCAAGTTGATTGAGGCCCAGCGGATTCGTCAGCGGACCGAGTACGACATGGAGATGCTGCGGGAGATGGGCTACACCAACGGCGTAGAGAACTATTCTCGTCACATGGATAGCCGGAGCGAAGGTGAGCCACCTTACACACTCTTGGACTTTTTCCCGGAGGATTTTCTTATCATGATTGATGAGAGCCATATGACCATGGGCCAGATCAAGGGCATGTACAACGGCGACCGCAGCCGCAAGCAGATGCTGGTTGACTATGGCTTCCGCCTGCCGTCTGCCTTGGACAACCGTCCCCTTCGTCGGGAGGAGTTCGAGGGACACGTGCATCAGATTGTCTACGTGTCTGCCACTCCTGGTGACTACGAGGCTGAGCAGACCGACACGGTCATCGAGCAGATTATCCGTCCGACAGGCCTGCTGGACCCAGAGGTGGAGGTTCGTCCGACCATGGGGCAGATGGACGATCTTTTGGGCGAAATCAATAGCAGAGCTGAAAAAGGCGAGCGGGTCTTTGTCACCACTTTGACCAAGAAAATGGCGGAAGATTTGACCGACTACCTTAAGGAAATGGGGGTCAAGGTCAAGTACATGCATAGCGATATTAAAACGTTAGAACGGACCGAGATTATTCGCGACCTCCGTCTGGGAGTCTTTGATGTCCTGATCGGGATTAACTTGTTGCGTGAAGGGATTGACGTGCCGGAGGTCAGTCTGGTCGCTATCCTGGACGCCGACAAGGAAGGCTTCCTCCGCAATGAACGTGGGCTCATCCAGACCATCGGTCGTGTTGCTCGGAACTCGGAAGGTCATGTGATTATGTATGCGGATACCATCACCCAGTCCATGCAAAGGGCCATGGACGAGACAGCCCGTCGTCGGACGATTCAGATGGCATACAATGAAGAGCACGGCATTATCCCACAAACCATCAAAAAAGAAATCCGTGACCTCATCGCCGTGACTAAAAACAGCAGTAGTGACGTGGCTGAGGAAACCGTGGACTATACCGCCATGAACAAAACCGAACGCCAGGCTGCTATCAAGAAACTGGAAAAAGAAATGCAGGCCGCAGCCGAATTACTGGACTTCGAACTCGCCGCCCAAATCCGGGATATGGTGCTGGAACTAAAGGCGATGGATTAGGAGGAGAGAGCTATGCCTCAATCAGAATATTTCAAAGAAATCAGAAAGAAAATCGGTCATGATCTGCTGATGTTAGTCGGGTCAAATGTCATCCTAGAAAATGAGTCAGGCCAAGTCCTCCTACAACAACGCCTTTCTGGGAATTGGGGGCTTCCTGGCGGCTTGCTTGACATTGGAGAAACGCTAGAAGAAGCAGCCATTCGTGAAGTGCGCGAGGAAACTGGCCTTGAGATTACGGAGTTGAGCCTTGTTCATACCTTTTCTGGACCGGATTACCATTTCAAACTGAGCAATCAAGATGAGATTTATGTCATCACGGCAGTCTATAAAGTTGTGTCTTATGCTGGTCAGTTGCAACTGGATAAGTCAGAAGGGCTAGCTTTGCAATTTTTTGACTACGATCAGTTGCCAGAGAATTTGGGAGATGAGTACAGAGGCTATATTACTAACTATCTTCGTAAAAGAGGATGAAAGTTATTGTGATTCAAAGTTTTGTTTCTGTTGAAATGAAATCAGATTTTCCATAAAATGTTAGGAGAAATTATGAAGCACCTTACCCAACAACTTGCATTTTTCAAGGAATTGGAGTTGTTAAAAACAGTCACCCGTCAAAATCAGACGATGGATGGGCGCTATGAAAACTCGGCCGAACACTCTTGGCAATTGGCAGTGATGGCCATGACCTTGCGGGATTATTTTCCAGAAAAAATTAACTTAGAGCACGTGCTGTCAATGCTCTTGCTTCATGATATTGGAGAAATCGGAGTTGGCGACACGTCAGCTTTTGATGAGGTCGGCAAGCAAACGTCTTATGAGCGTGAACTAAAATCCGTGACCGCAACTTTTGGCCATCTTCCTCAAGCACAAGCTCAATATTATTTAGGCTTATGGAAGGAATTTGAGCAAGGTCGTAGCCCTGAAGCACGATTTGCACGCTGTATGGATGCTTTGGCTCCCTTGATGAATCATCTTTGGATTGCAGCAGAAGGTGAGAATAGTGACGAGCTAACGAAATCACAGGTCTTGGCTAAAAAATCCTTTATCGAAAAGGAGAGTCCAGAACTCTGGCAGTTGACCCAAGACTTGTTGGACCAAAGTGTAGCCAAGGGGTTGTATTTAGATAAGTAAGAAGATTTTAATAGGTAAATAGAGGTGGAGATTTCGCAAGAAACTCTACCTTTTTCTAATGAAAAAATCTGCAAACTCTAAAATCTCTCATTTTAAACAAAAATATGAAGAAAAAGTTAAAAACTTTGTATTGATATATTGACTTTGTGAATTAAGCGTGATATCCTTTATTTGAAAAATGTATGCGCTACCATGTAAGGAGGGGAGTTTAAGTGTAGTGCTAAATAAAAAATTTAAAAGTAAGGAGAAGACTAGCATGAGTCAATTTAATAAACAGCCAAAGTACTCCATTCGTAAGTTCAAAGTGGGAGTTTGCTCGACTGTTATTGCGTTCAGTTTTTTAGCTTCTGGTGGAGTTGCCCTTGCAGATGAAGAGGTGTCTACTGTAAATCTTGAAACGACAGAAGCAACACGTTCCTCAGATACGTCTGAAATTACAACGAATACTACGTCAGATGCTAATGGGGTTACAGAATCAGTGAACTCTAGTAATCTTATTGAAGAAAAGCCAACGTCTAGTGCTGATGTGCCAGTAGAATCGGTAGAGACTACTGTGGCTTCGTCATCAGATACAACAGTCTCAGAGTCTGCCAGCACTGTTGCAACGACGAGCTCTGCCATTGAGACGGAAGTAATAGAAAATACAAGGGTAAGTTCCTCAGCAGGGGTTACACGTGAAGCTAATAGTGAACAACCATCTCGTGCAAACTCAGATGGTATTTCTGGTTCAGTTGTAGAGGTCGCCAAGGAATCTCTTGCTATTAGTGGCAATAGCGAAGTCTATCAAGATGGAGAGACACCAGAGAAGTTGCTTGATGGAGATCCTGTAACTCTAGCAGAACTCAAATGGGACATTGACGAAAACCGTCGTTTGCCTGAGGAGATTAAGCTTCCTCAGCCGGTAACTTTTAGCTTTAATAATGGCGAAGCTGTAGACCTTGAGAGCCTTAAAATTTTCAAGCGGATCAATGCTAACGGAACTTTAACCAAATATCGAGTAACTGGTTTTAATGGTGATGATGAGGTCTATAGTTCAGGAGATATAGTGACGGATTTCTCTGAAGAAATTGCGGCTCATATATTAACCCAGCCGACTAAAGTAAGTCATGTTCAACTGACTTTTTTGGAAGCCAAAAATTCAGCTGCAGGAGCAGTCGATAATCAAAAACTCTCTCTGAAAGAAGTAGAACTTTACAGTAACAATGGTCAAAAGATTGATTCTAGCAGTTTTAGTGTATCTGGAAATGAAAACGTTTACGAGACTACTTACGGTGCAGGACTGGACAAATTAACGGATGGTAACCTTGACACATTGGCAGAACTCAAGTGGGATTACGGTTCAAATCGAAAACTGCCTGATACTGTTTCTCTGCCACAGGATATCACTCTGTCAACCAAGGATGGCTCTGCTATTGTCCTGAATAAATTAGAAATCCTCAAGCGTGCTGGTTCAAACGGAACCCTGACGAAATATCGTGTTCAAGCTTTTAATGGGGAGGAGAGTGTCTACCGTTCAGAAGATGTGACGACTGATTTTGCTGAAGAAGTGGCTAGCCATGACCTGGGGAATGTGACAGCCAATAAGGTTGTTATCACTTTCCTAGAAGCTAAAAATTCAGCGGATGGTGCCGTAGATAAGCAAAAATTAACACTGAGAGAACTAAAACTTTATGAGTTTAAGGCTACAGAAACAGAAACACCAGCAGAACAACCTGTAGAAAATCCAACTGAAACTCCAACTGATACTGAGGATACTTACGTCAAACCTGCAAATGCCTTAGGTGCTATTAGCTCTCTGACATTTGAAAATGATCGTGCGACGATTCATTTTGCGACAGGTCAAAAGGCTCAACTGGATCTCTACAATAATCATGTTTTCCGCTATAATATTGAAAATGGAGATGCGACATTCGTTGATACTCCTGAGCCTAGCCGTGCAGATCGTCCAGCAGAAATTGCTATTAAAAAATTAGCTGATTATAAAAAAGATGGTAGCACTCTAGGCCGTCTCTCTCAAGATGATAAGGCTTATACTATTGAGACAGATGCTATCAAGCTAGTTTTCGATAAGGCTACTGCCCGTATGTCAGTCTATGATCAAACTGGTAAATTGATTACCAAGGAAGTTGTTCCAGTTCAAATGACAGCTGGTTCGGCCGTACAGACCCTTAGTCAAGCTGCAGATGAGTATTTCTTTGGTGGTGGGATGCAAAATGGTCGCTTCACTCATAAGGGAAACAAGATTAGTATCGTTAACGAAAATAACTGGGTTGATGGCGGGGTCGCCTCTCCAAATCCATTCTACTGGTCAACACGAGGCTATGGTGTCTTGAGAAATACCTTTAAACCAGGTAGTTATGATTTTGGAACGACTAATAAATCAGCAGTAGAGACAACTCACAATGAGTCTCGTTATGATGCCTTTTTCTTCATCAATACAACACCTGCTAATATCATCAAGGACTACCAAGAACTGACCGGAACTCCTGTCGTCTTACCTGAGTATGCCCTTTATCTTGGGCACTTGAATGCCTATAACCGTGATTATTGGGTGGAAGTTCCTGAAGGAACCCGTGGGGCAATTAAACTGGAAGGTAAATACTACCGTGAATATCAACCAAATCAATTGCCTGAAGCTGATCGTGCAAAAGCGGTCAAAGAAACCCTCAATGGTGAAGGCGAAAGTTACACCTTCTCCGCACGCGCAGTGATAGACCGCTATAAGAATATGGACATGCCTGTTGCTTGGTTCCTTCCAAATGATGGTTATGGTGCCGGTTATGGTCAGGCAGATTCCTTGGAAGGCAATATTCAAAACCTCAAGAAATTTGTTGAATATGCTAAGCAAAATGGCATTAAAGTCGGCTTGTGGACCCAGTCTGACCTCTATGACACGGATCCAAGTAAGGCCGTTGTCCTCCACCGTAATATTGAAAAAGAGGTTGCGGATGCGGGTATTCGTGCGATTAAGACTGACGTTGCTTGGGTAGGTCCTGGTTACTCCTTTGGACTTAATGGGGTGACGACTGGAGCAGCTCTTTTGACTGAAAAGAGCGGTGAGAATGCTCGTCCATTTATCATCTCGCTTGATGGTTGGGGTGGTACTCAACGCGGTGCTGCTATCTGGTCTGGGGACCAGGTCGGTGGTGAGTGGGAATACATTCGCTTCCATATCCCAACCTATATCGGATTAGGTCTTTCTGGTAACCCGAACATGGGATCAGATATGGACGGCATTTTTGGTGGTGGAAATGCCATTATCAATGCCCGTGAGTACCAATGGAAGATGTTCACCTCCATCATGATGAACATGGACGGCTGGGGTGCAAATCCAAAGACACCATTTGCCTTTGACGATAAGACGACAGACCTTAACCGGATCTCACTTAAGACTAAGTCAACCCTGACACCGTATGCTTATTCGACAGGCCATCAGGCGGCTGAGACAGGTAAGCCTATTGTTCGTGCAATGTTCTTGGATTATCCGAGTGATGCGATTAACTACACCAAGGCTGTACAATATCAGTACATGTATGGAGATTACTTCCTTGTAGCACCGATTTATGAAGAAACGGCCATGGATAGCGAAGGAAATGATATCCGTAACAATATCTACCTTCCAGAAGGTGTGGAATGGATTGATTTCTATACAGGAGAAAAATACGAAGGTGGACGTGTCCTCAATGGTTTTGATGCTCCGCTATGGAAAATCCCTGTCTTTGTGAAAAACGGGGCTATTATCCCGATGGCAAATGCCAACAATAATCCGTCTGAAATTGATCGTAGCAATCGTCTCGTTCAGTTCTATCCTCATAAATCAAGTGAGTTCAAACTCTATGAAGACGATGGCACAAGCGAAGGATACAAGACTGGAGAGGTTGCAACGACCATCATCACCAGTCAGGCTGGTGATTCCAATACCAAGGGAACTGCTGTATTAACCTTTGGCAAGACAAGTGGCGATTTCACAGGCTTTGTTAAGGAAAAAACAACAGAACTTCATGTCAATGTTTCTGAAGATGTTGATAGTGTCACTGCTCGAATTGGCGACCGTGATGTTACCCTGACTCGTGTGAACAGTCTTGAGGATTATGAAAATGGCACTAATGTCTTCTTCTACCACAAGAATCCAACGATGGCAACTTATGGGGCAAGAAGTGAGGCTATTCAAAATCTGACGGTCACCATGAACGACTTAGTCAAAATCAAATTGGAAAAAACAGACGTCACTCAGTCTGAAGTTATTGTAACTATCGATGGTTTCATCAATAAGAAAGTCGACAAAGAAGTCGATGAAAATCTAGCTATACCTGCCGTACCAACTGACCTTGCTACTCCTGTAGCCTATGTTACAGCTACAGATATTAAAGTGACTTGGACAGCGAGTGAAGGAGCAGATGCTTATGACCTCCGTCATAACGGCATAGTCTACTCTAATATCAAGGCGACAGAATTTAGCTTTGGAGACCTCGACTACGGAAGTTCTCATACCTTTGAAGTTCGAGCTGTCAATGCTAAGGGAGCTTCAGATTGGTCTGCACCACTGACCACACAAACCAGTCAAGATCCATGGTTGAATGCCATCGACATTGATCCAGCCAAGGTTGAAACTAATATTCGTCAGCAACCAGGTGAAGGTATTGATAAACTCTTCAACAAGAAGAAAGGGGATATGTTCCATAGTGATTGGAATTCCTCTGTCTCTAGCGACTCATACATCAAGGTTGATCTTGGTGGTGTCTATGATCTTGACTACCTAGAATATCGTCAACGTAGCGACGGAGGTCTAAATGGTCGTGTTCAATGGACTAATTTCTGGATCAGTGAAGATGGCGTTAATTGGACACCTTCTGGTGGGGAAGATTGGCGTGGTGATGGTATTTCTAAGAAACATGTCCTTAATGCCAAGGCTCGCTATGTCTACATGGCGGTGACCAGTAGCTATAATGGTTTTATTTCCGGTGAAGAGATGCTCATTTTCAAAAAACCAGGCACTAAGATGGCTGTACCTGGTGATATCAACAATGATGGTAAGATTACTGAAGATGACAAGACATCCTTCCTCAACTATACTGGTTTGAGAAAATCAGATAGCGACTTCGACTACATTAAGCATGTCGATGTCAATGGTAATGGACTGATTGACGCTCAGGATATCAACGTGATCGCGACTCAACTAGAAGGTGGTGTCACTAGCCCACAAACGGTGGCTCCTAGTGGACGTCTCTACTTGACCGCTGATAAATTGACTCTGAAGGCTGGAGAGACAGCAGTAGTTACCTTGATGGCTGATGAAGTAGCCAATACCAACGCCTTGACCTCAACCTTCAAGATTGATGCAGGTGCTCTTTCTGTAGTTGGCAATCAGGTGACGCCAAACACTGAGTTTACGAAAGAAGCTGAGAATTTCTCTAATGTCAAGACCCGTGAAGGTAAGACAGATGTTGTCTTTACTTTTGTAAACTTTGGTGATAAGCCATTGCTGAGTGGTTCTGGTGCAGTAGCTACTGTAACCTTGAAGGCGTTGTCAGACGTTACCTTGGACTTCACCAGCAATGAAGGAATCCTTGTTGGCAATAACCAAGCTGCGGCTAAGGTAGCCAATGAACCTGTTCGTCAGGCTGTTCATTATACAGGTCCAGCTACGACTCCTACAAATGTAACTGTGACACGTCCAACCCAAGGCAGCCTAACCTTGACATGGGATAATGATGCTCAGGTGCTCCGCTATGTGGTTGAAAAAGAAGTCACTGCAGAAGATGGTAGCAAGTCCTATGTGGAAGTGGCGCGTGTTGAAACTAATAGTGCAGATATTTACAACTTACTACCAGATACAGCTTACAATTTCCGAGTCAAAGCGGTAAATCCACTGGGTACGTCAGAAGCTACGGAACTGATTTCTGGTCGAACAACAGTTAAAGATGTGACTGGTCGGGCAACAGGAATTACAGCTACAGCAGAAGTTGCCTCTCAAGCTGGACAAGAAGTCTCACTATTTGTTGATGGCAGTGAGGATACTCAGTATCACAGTGAGTGGTACAATACTAGAGCTGTGCCGTCCTCCTTAGTACTGGATTTAGGTGCTTCAAAAGAGTTGGATCATCTAGTTTATGTGCCTCGTCGCGATGCTGGAAATGGAACAATCACCAGTCTTACCCTTCAAGTCAGCGAAGACGGTGAGACATGGTCAGCAGCAACTCCAGTCATCAAGTGGGACCAAAATAATACAGATAAGGTTGCTCTGCTCCCAGTAGGTAGTCAAGGACGCTATGTCAAAGTAAACTGGCTCTCTAGTGTTGGCGGATTTGCGTCAGGACAAGAACTTTACGTGCTGACAAAAGCATCGGAAGTCGCTCCGAATCCAGATCCAAATCCTACACCAACTCCAGTTCCAGAAGAACCAGCAGTAGTTGAGGAATGGATTGAAGAGCTCTATCCAGTTCCAGAAGAACCAGCCGTAGTTGAAGAGTGGGTCGATGAGTTGTATCCAGTTCCAGAAGAACCAGCCGTAGTTGAAGAGTGGATCGACGAGTTGTATCCAGTATCTGAAGAGCCAGCAGTTGTCGAGGAATGGATTGAAGAGCTCTATCCAGTCGCTGAAGAACCAGCTATGGTTGAGGAGTGGGTTGACGAGTTGTATCCAGTTGCTGAGGAACCAGCCGTAGTGGAAGAATGGGTCGACGAGTTATACCCAGTCGCTGACGATACTACAGTTGTTGAAGACTGGTCAGAAGATATTGCACCAGAAGTTCTTGAAGCAACTCAGGTTGTCACTTTAACTAATCAAGTCACTGGTGTAACAGTTCACTTGACAGTTAAACCAAGTGAAGTCGCAGGTCTTCGTTTAGAAGTTACTCCAACTTCAGTGACACAAGTTGCTCCAATTTTGGATGATAACCTGGAAACACAAGACTTAGACATCTATGATATCCACTTTGTGAATGCTTCAGGTGAGGTTGTAACAGTTGAAGGGTCTCGTCAAGTTATCCTTCCAAAACGCGCAAATCGAGATATTGAAGCTGTCTACTACGTCAATCCAACTCAAGAAGATGAGTCACTCGACTATACAGTCCTGTCAGACACCTCTGTTTCAGTGACCGTAGACCACTTTAGTTTCTATACGATTGTGTATAAACCGTTACCAACTACCACAAATAGTGAATTCGTAGAAAGTGATTATACGAGAGGCGAAGATATTATTACTGATGCAGTATCTTATGATGACTATGAGATTGTGATTATTGTAGATGGTCAAACAGTTCAAACCTCTCACTTTAAGAACATTACTTATGATACTTTGTTAGCTGGTTTGTCTGCGCTCGCAGAAGCGAAGTTAGCAGAAGGTTTGAGCTATGACTCAACTGGCTATGATGGTCAAGTTGTAACAATGACCTTTAGCTCAGGAGTGACTGCAGAGTGGGTCGATGATGCCTATGTGTCTTCTAATGCTGAAGAAGCAACAGTGGATACCAAGAAAGCTATTACGGAAGTGAGTGGTGAAGGTGTGGATAAACTGAAAACAGATACACAGTCTAAATCAGATACATTACCGGCAGCTACAGAAGTATCGTCTCAGAAAGCTCAAGCAGATGAGAAGGGAACTCTTCCAGCAACTGGTGATGCCAGTGCCTATGCTTATATGGCTTTTGGTGTGGCGAGTCTTCTTGGTGCAACAGCTCTAGGCAAACGCCGTCGCAACTAAGTCTCTAATAATTTCTGTCATTGTTTACTAAAAAATAGAAGAGCTAATCCAAATCAAGTTCCTCTAAGTTAAGGAGAAATATAGGTGGTTTGAAAATTGAATTCGAAGTCGAACCTCAGTTTTTAACCGCCTTTTCTCTCGCATAAATATGTAAGCGTTTAAAAAACAAGTGAAAGGAATCATTTGAATGAAAGATATGTTGTATTCAAGACGCCATCAGTTTTCCATTCGGAAGTTAACTGTTGGAGTTTGTTCTGTGATGATTGGTGCTAGTTTACTCTTGCCGGACACCGCTTTTGCTGAGACGACTGCTCAGTCATCTGTAGCAGAAGAGTTTGTTGGTGAGGATGAGACCTCGGTCGAGGATGAGACAACTAGCCCAGAAGCGACTGCACCCGTGACCACTACTGAGACTGAGTCCAGCCAGCCAGCAGACTACAGCAAGGTTAGAGAGGCTATTCAACGGGCAACGACTTTATTAGCAACAGGTAACTTGGCCAATTATACGGAATCAAGTGTACAGGCTGTTTATGCTGCTATTTTATCCGTTGAGATGGATTTACCAGCTAGTCGTCAAGCCGAGGTGGATGCCTTTGTCTCAAAAATTGACGCAGCTATTGCTGGTTTGAAATCTCAAGTGTCGACACCAGCATCAGATTCTAATAATTTGACTGAGTCTGATTCATCCTGGGTAGACGATGAAACGGATACCACTGAGACGACTGCACCGACACCAGCTCCGACAACTCCGACTGGACCGGCAGATTATACTAAGGTTAAGGAAGCTATCAAGCGTGCGTCAGCCCTTCTGACGACAAATAATCTCAGCAAATATACGGAGTCAAGTGTTCAGGCTGTTTACGCAGCCATTGGCGCAGTTGTGCCAGATAAGCCAGCTAGTCAACAGGCAGAAGTAGACGCTTATGCGACTAAGATTGACGCAGCTCTTGCTGGTTTAACACCTAAGGTTGAGGCAACGACTTCGCTATCAGATCCAGCGAGTTCGGATTCGAGCTGGGTCGACGATGATGACAGCAGTTCAGATACAAATGCGCCAGCAGACTATAGTAAGGTACAGGCGGCCAGCGACAAAGCCACAGCCCTCTTAGCACCTGAAAATGTCGACAAATATACAGAATCAAGTGTTGAAGCGGTCTATGCAGCCATCCTAGCCGTGCAGATGAATAAGTTGGCCGGTCAGCAATCAGAAGTCGATGCCTATGCCTTGGCTATCGAGACTGCTATTGCAAGCTTGAAGTTGAAGAATACGGCAGTTGAAGCACCTCCTGTTACTGCAACGACCAAACCTATGACTGTCTTTTCTTTGGATGCCGGTCGCAAATATTTCTCTCTTGAAACCTTGAAACAAGCTGTGGATAGTCTGGATAAATTAGGTTTTACAGATTTCCACTTAATTTTAGGAAATGATGGCCTCCGCTTCTTCTTGGATGACATGTCACTCAACGTTGATGGGACTTCTTACAGCAGTGAAGCTGTTAAAGAGGCTCTGACCAAGGGAAATTTGGCCTACGAGAAGACACAACGGTCTAACGATAAGGGGCAGGCCTTGACTCAGGCTGAGATGGATGAGCTTGTTGCCTACATCCACAGCAAGCAGCTTCGTCTCATCCCAACTATCAACAGTCCAGGTCACATGGATGCTATCGTCACTGCCATTGGCGAATTGGGTGTGGCGGATGCTAAGTTTAGCCATGATGGAAAAACTTCTGCAACAACCTTGAATTTGAATAATGCGACTGCAGTTTCTATTTCCAAGGCTATGGTTGACAAATATGCGGCCTATTTCTCAGGTAAGGCAGAAATCTTCAACATTGGTTTGGATGAGTATGCCAATGACGTGACACGACCAAAATTAGGCTTTAAAACCCTGCAAGAGCGTGGTGAATACGGTAAGTTTGTCACCTATGCAAATGACTTGGCAGCTATTGTCAAGAAACATAACCTTCGTCCGATGGCCTTCAACGATGGTATTTACCATGATAATGATGTGGCTTCTGGAACCTTTGACAAGGATATTATTGTCTCTTACTGGACAGCAGGATTTGAAGTTGAAGGAGTGCGGTACAATGTGGCAACTCCGAAATTCCTGCATGATAAGGGCCATGAAATCATGAATACCAATGATGACTGGTATTATATTATCGGTCGCAATACTTCACGCAGTGGTTGGTATAACCTTGAGCAAGGTAAGGGTGGGATTCAACGAACTGCCTACCATAAGATTCAAGGTGATGCGACGGGAGAAGTTCCTGTTATCGGGGCTATGGTGGCTGTTTGGGCAGATGCACCTCGAAATGCCTATAACCAAGCTATGGTAGACCAGTTACTGACAGCCTTTACTGAGAAGAACCCAACTATCTTCAAAGCGGATTACAAGCAAGTGAAGAAACTGGTTGATCTGATTCCTACGGATACTAGCAATCTACCAGCAGATTACGTTGAAGGGATCAAGCAATTTGTGGTGTCTATCGATTGGGAGAAGAGCAAGGACAAACAAGCAGAAGTTAACGCCTATGTCGATGTCTTGAAAAAAGCTGTTCTGCCGCTTTTATCAGAAGTGCCGACAGAATACTTAGACCTGAAAATCTTCTCCTTGGATGCGGGTCGCAAATACTTTGCATCTGATACGATTAAGGAAGTTATTGACCGACTTAGTCAAACAGGCTTCACAGACTTGCATTTGCTTTTAGGAAATGATGGTTTGCGTCTGCAGTTAGACGATATGACCATCACTGCAAACGATAAGACCTATACCAGTGAGCAAGTGAAGACAGCCATTACTAATGGGAATAATCACTACTATAATGATCCGAATGGAAACAGTTTGACCCAAGCAGAGATGGCAAATATCTTAGCCTATGCTAAGGATAAGAATATTCGTGTTATCCCAACTATCAACAGTCCTGGGCACATGGATGCCATCCTAGATGCTATGGTCGAGTTAGGCATTGAAAATCCTAAGTTTGTTTACAAGAATAAGACTTCCAGTCGTACCATCGATTTGGACAATACTGCGGCAGTTGATTTTACCAAGGCCTTGATTAAAAAATATGTTGACTTTTTCTCTGGTAAGGTGGAAATCTTCAATATTGGTTTGGATGAGTACGCGAATGATGCTACAGATGCCAAGGGTTGGCAGGTCCTTCAAAGCACAGGCAAGTACAGTAAGTTTATTGACTATACCAATGACCTCGCAGGTATTGTGAAGGCGGCTGGTCTCAAGCCAATGGCCTTTAATGATGGTATTTACTACAATAGTAAGACAAACTTTGGAACCTTTGATAAGGACCTGATAATCTCTTATTGGACGGTTGGCTGGAACGGTTATAACGTTGCTAAACCTGACTTCTTGGTAAATAAGGGGCATCATCTGATTAACACCAACGATGCCTGGTACTATGTGCTTGGAAATGATACGACCGGTGGCTACAATCTTGCTTCTGCCTTGACTCGTATCGAGAGCACACCATTTAATCAATTACCCGGCTCAAAAGCGGGTTCAGTTCCAAGCATTGGTAGTATGGTAGCCATTTGGGCAGATACGCCAAGTGCTAATTTTGAGTATGATAAATTTAATCAGCTGGTTACAGCCTTTGCCGATAAGAATGCTACTTATTTAGGCGCTAATTATCAAGAACTGTTGGCTCTGGCAAGAACTATCCCTGAGGATTTGTTGTCTGGCAAGTATACTGATAGCAGTGCCAAAGCCCTTGAACACGCCATTCGTAGCATTGATTGGGATAAGAAACGGGCTGAGCAGGCGGATGTTGACGCCTATGTGCCGATTCTTCGTCAAGCCTTGGCCAATCTCAAACTCAAGCCAGTCCCTGTTAGTCTGGATGACTTGAAGCCAGAAGAAAAATTGCCTCAAAAGGATGCCCCAACTGACTGGCATCAGGTTAACCATTACAATGAAACGGATAAGACCATCAATTTTGATCAGAACTGGCGGTTTAATTTAGGAGATATTTCCGGTGCAGCTGACAAGAGCTTTGATGCATCATCTTGGAAGAATCTTGATTTACCGCATGATTTCAGTCTAATTCAAGATTATACGGCTTCCGGTGAGGCTGAAAGTGGCTACAAACCAGGTGGTGTGGGTTGGTACCGCAAGTCCTTTACGATTGGCGAAGAAGCTGCTAAAGGACGGGTGAATCTACAATTTGATGGTGCTTATATGGAGACAGAAGTCTTCATTAATGGTACTTCCCTTGGCACTCATACCAATGGATACACACCGTTTAGCTTTGATTTAACGGATTACCTCAAGGTTGGTGAAGAAAATCTGATTGCTGTTAAGGTGACAAATCCTGTTCCAAGTTCACGGTGGTATTCAGGATCTGGTATTTACCGGTCTGTTAACTTGAATTTTGCGCCAAATGTCCATCTAGCAGACTACGGAGTTTCTGTTCAAACACCAGATTTGAAAGAAACTTACAACCAAGCTACAGGTAGCACGATCAAGGTTAAAGCGACTGTCGCTAATCAGGGAACAGAAACAGCCAATGTCACGCTCAAAGCCAGTCTTTATGAGCGTCTCAGTGATGGCAGTCTTGGTGATAAGATGGCTGAATCTGCCCTGACGCCAATCAGCAGCATCGAGGCAGGTCAAGAGACAGACTTAACGACAGATTTTAAGCTGGTTACTCCAAAACTTTGGTCTCTTGACACACCTAACCTCTACATTTTACGGACAGAAGTCTTCCAAAACGGTCAACAATTGCAAAGCAAAGACCAAGAAATGGGCTTCCGCTATACAGAATTTGACAAGGATACCGGCTTTAAACTCAACGGCAAAGCCATGAAACTCCAAGGCGTTTCCATGCACCATGATCAAGGAAGTTTGGGTGCGCGTGCTTATTACGACGCGGTTGAACGCCAGTTTGAGATTCTTAAGGATATGGGGGTTAATGCTGTCCGTGTGACCCACAACCCATCATCCCGTGTCATGAAAGATATTGCTAACCGCAAGGGAATGCTTCTTATCGACGAAGCCTTCGACACTTGGGAATATGCTAAGAATGAAAATACCAATGACTATGCCCGCTTCTTTAACCGTCAGATTGGAAGCATGGCAGAGCATCTCAATGGAGCCAAGGTTGATCAAACTTGGGCAGAGTACCATGTTAAACAGATGGTGAAGAGTGGCCTCAACGATCCTTCTATCATCATGTGGTCAACAGGAAACGAAGTATTGGAAGGTATTGGCGGTCGAGATACCAGTGGCTATCCGCAAGTCATTAACCGCTTGATTGATTGGATTAGAGAGATTGATTCGACCCGTCCAGCCACTTTGGGAGATAACTATCTCAAACACAAGAACGCGACTTCAGTTGCGATGGCGAATGCTCTATTGGCTAAGAATGGTATTGTTGGCTATAACTACGCAGACGGTAGCCAATATGACGCAGGTCATGCCCTCAATCCAAACTGGATTATTTACGGTTCTGAGACAGCTTCTTCTGTCAATAGCCGTGGCGTCTACAATGTCAAGGGTAATACTAAACGATCTGATAAACAACTGACCTCTTATGATCAAAGCAAGGTAAACTGGGGTCACTTTGCGAGTGAAGCCTGGTACGATGTTATCAAACGAGACTTTGTGGCTGGAGAATTTGTCTGGACGGGATTTGACTATCTAGGAGAACCAACTCCATGGAATAATACCGGTACGGGTGCGACAGAAGGATGGCCATCTGCCAAGAGCTCTTACTTCGGTATTGTTGATACCGCAGGCTTCCCTAAAGATTCTTATTACTTCTACCGCAGTCAATGGAACCAAAAAGATACGACCCTCCATGTTCTACCTGTATGGGAAGAATCGGTCATCAGCAAAGACCGTCAAAATCGGGTTGAGGTAGTCGTCTATTCTAACGCAGACAAGGTTAAATTGGTTCATATTGACCCTAATGGTAAAGAAACTGACCTGGGAACCAAGACCTTCACAAACAAGACGACGGATGCAGGCTACACATACAAGATTTTTGAAGGTGAAGGTAAGCAACGGACTGAGCATAAAAACCTCTATCTGACTTGGAATGTTACCTACGCACCAGGAACCATCAAGGCTATCGCTCTGAATGCTAATGATGAAGTGATTGCAGATACTGTCGGCCGTCATACCATTACTGGCTTCACCCAACCTGCTAAATTAGCGACTAAGGTAACCAAGCAGGCTTCTACAGTTGATAGCCATAATCTTGCCTATGTCGAAATTGATGTCCAAGATGCCAATGGAAACTTGGTGACAAACGCAGCGAATCGTGTGACCGTTACAGTTGACGGACCTGCCGAATTAGTTGCCATGGACAATGGTAATGCTGTGGATCACCAGTCCTATCAAGATGGCAATCGCCAAGCCTTTGCTGGTAAGGTTGTCGCCATTCTCAAGATGACTGGTGAGACTGGTACAGTTCGTGTGACCGCAAGCGCAGATGGATTAACCAGCAGCAGTCAAGAGTTTAATGTTCAAGCCAAGGAAACTAAGGATCCATCAGTTGTAGATGCTTATAAATTTAGTAAGACCATTTACATCAAGAAAGGTGCTGAACTTAAACTTCCAGAAACAGTCATCGTTCGCTATCAGGACGGCCATGAAGAGGAGCGGGCAGTTACATTTGACCAGGATACTATTGCAGAAAAATTAGCTGCAGGCGGCAACTTTGTTGCGCGTGGTAGGGTGGCTGGCTTGTCTCGAGAGGCTGAGGTAGTTGTGGCAGTCATTGACCAAGTTGCCGCTATCAAGAACATTAGTCGGGCTGTTGAAGTTGGTCATGTACCAAGCTTGCCAACAACAGTTCAAGCCTATATGCCTGATGGCACACTCTTGTCTGCAACTTTCCCGGTTCGCTGGGGAATGCCAGAGGATTCTGTATTTGATACCGAAGGACTGGTAACTATCCAAGGTTTGGCTAATGTCCTTGGTGATGCTAAATCAGTTACAGCGACTGTTCGAGTGGCGACCAAGTCAATTACCATCAATCAAAACATAGCCCCAAATGCTGCACGATTGACACAGGACATTCCAGAAAACCTGCAATCAGATACCTTGAATGCCATCAAAGATTTAGGATTGACCGTTGATCCAAACCTCAGTGGAAATCCTGTCAATCCAACCATCTGGTCTAATTACAAGTCTGCTCAAGCAGGCAATACCCATGCGACTCTGACCTTTGAATATGACACCGCCCAAAACATTGCTCAAGTCGTTGCCTATTATCATAAGGACAATTGGTCCTTGCGTTTGCCAAAATCAGTTAGCTTTGCTTACAATCTAGGCTCAGGATCTGAAGATCAAGCAATCTCCTACACTGCTAGCGCACCTGTCCTAGAAAATGGGTTGACTAAGATTATCTACAACCTTGCCAAACCAGTGCCAGCAGTTGTCTTTAAGATGACCGTTGAAAACTCTGATGAAGCCCTCACTGGTCGAAAGACATCCGTTGGTTTGGCAGAGTTGAAACTGATGTCAGCTCTAGAGCGCTTTACCGAGTATAGCGACGCTAGCTTGACTAACGTTCGCATCGGAGATAGAAATTACAGTGGAAACAAGGTAACCACAAATATGCGTGTGCCAGATACGGGTGCAGTCCTCGCAACTAATACTAATAGCAATGTCGGCATTACTATCTTGCCAGCTAAGGAAGGCGTGGTGAAAATCTTTACAGAGTCAGAGGATAAGACGAAATCCTTAGCTTACACCATTAACATTGTTCCAGAAAGTCCTCAGACTCTCGAGAATCATCGTTATATCCCACGTGATGAGGTGACTATGGTCGCTGGATCTGTGGAAAATCGTCCGAGTGAGTTAGTAACAAATGCTAACGACCTCGACTTAGCTACCCATTGGCATTCAGCCTGGTCAGGTACAGATGTGACGAACCTTTGGGTGACCCTAGATACGGGTAAAGAGCGTCAGCTAGATGGTCTGGCTTATATGCAACGTCAAGATACCTCCCCAAACGGCAAAGTTGTTGGCTACCAAGTCTATGTAAGTCCGGACAATGCGAAGTGGACTCTAGTGAAATCAGGTGAATTTACAAATACAAATGATTGGCAAGAGGTTAGCTTCACACCGACCCAAGGACGTTACATCAAATTACAAGCGATATCAACACTTGGTGATGCTGGAAGTGCAAACCGCTACATGTCTGCTAGTGAATTACGTGCTCGTGAGAGTGTTATTGTGACCCTGAGAGATGATCATATTAGCTTATCAGAAATTAGCCTGCCGTTTAGTGACGGTGCGGTGACACCAAAACCAGTCGTGACCGTTGCGGGACTTGTCCTAGAAGAAGGTACAGATTACACCTTGACTTATTCTGATAACATTGGTAATCAAAGTCAGGATGTTGTGGCGACAGTGACTATTGAAGGTAAGGGAAGTTATCAAGGTCAAGTAAGCAAGTACTTTACCATTCGTAGTGCGCAATCTGAACATTATACTCCGACTTATGAAGACAAGACTACCACAGCCGGAGAGTCATTGATCTTGCCAGTTATTGGTAATATTCCTGTGAGTACGCAATTTAGTTTGGAGTCAGGAAGTGATGCAAGCATCGCTGTAGATCCTATCTCGGGTACTGTAACCGTAACTGTTCCAGCAAGTGTAGCGACGGATTCTGTTATTGCAGGTCAAGTACGTGTGACTTATAGCGATGGTACTAGTGACCTTGTCCCTGTCCGTGTTACTATAGTCGATACGCCAAGCACGCCAGCTAATCCAAAGCTACCAACAAGTACAGAAGTGACTGTAAATGAAGAGTGGGTCGACGAGTTGTATCCAGTCGCTGAAGAGCCAGCAGTTGTCGAGGAATGGCTTGATGAACTCTATCCAGTCGCCGACGAACCAGCTATGATTGAGGAATGGGTTGACGAGTTGTATCCAATAGCTGAAGAACCAGCTGTAGTAGAGGAATGGATCGATGATCTCTATCCAGTCGCCGAAGCACCAGCAGTAGTTGAGGAATGGGTTGACGAGTTGTATCCAGTCGCTGAAGAGCCAGCAGTTGTCGAGGAATGGCTTGATGAACTCTATCCAGTCGCCGACGAACCAGCTATGATTGAGGAATGGG